>NZ_JBSVXS010000016.1:0-87688 GCF_054070155.1 Pseudomonas sp. SDT291_1_S447 | reverse complement strand
AATGTAGGAGCTGCCGAAGGCTGCGATCTTTTAGCTTTTAACCGAGGATCAGGGTTCCACTGGCAACCAGCGTTGCATTGCCGCCAATCTTCACCCGCTCACCTTCCAGCCGACAGAACAACTCCCCACCCCGCGCCGAACGCTGATACGCGGTCAGGCTCGACTTGCCCAGTCGCTTCGACCAATACGGAATCAGGCTGCAATGCGTCGACCCGGTCACCGGATCCTCATTGATGCCAATCGCCGGCGCGAAATAGCGCGAAACGAAATCGTGCTGATTGCCCCGCGCCGTAACGATCGCGCCCAGCCATGGCAGTTTGGCGAGTGCAACCATGTCCGGCTTGCAATCAAGCACTGCCTGCTCTGACTCCAGCACCACAAACAGCTCGTTAGAGCCGAGCACATCAATGGCTTCAACGCCCAATGCTCGTTCGACGTCCAGCGTCACACCAATCTCTGACGGCACGATCGACGGGAAATCCAGCCACAACCGATCACCTTCACGAGTGACGCTCAGCGCGCCGGACTTACAAGTGAAGTCGATACGCTCGGCGGTTTCCTTATAGATCTCGAACAACACATGTGCACTGGCTAGCGTGGCGTGCCCGCACAACGGCACTTCAGTGGTCGGGGTGAACCAGCGGATATGCCAGGCCGATCCCTCGCGCACCAGAAACGCGGTTTCCGCCAGGTTATGTTCGCCGGCGATCTTCTGCATCAGCTCATCCGCAAGCCAGGCATCCAGCCGATAGACCATCGCCGGATTGCCACTGAACGGTCGATCACTGAACGCGTCGACCTGATGAAACTCGAGCTGCATAACCTTCTCCCTAAGTCAGTCGGCAGAGCATGCAACCGCGAGGCGCTCAGCGCCAGTGACAGAACCGGCGAATTTTCTTCATACAGTGCAGGTGAACGTTACGCGCGGCCAATATCGGCAAATTTCGCCTGGGTGTGTTCGGCGAGCACGGCAGGTGCCAATTCAACCTCCAGCCCTCGCCGCCCGGCGCTGACATAAATAGTCGCAAAACCCTGAGCCGAGTTATCGATGAAGGTGCGCAGGCGCTTCTTCTGCCCCAAAGGGCTGATACCACCTAACAGGTAACCGGTCGAGCGCTGTGCGGCCGCCGGGTCCGCCATCTCGACTTTTTTCACGCCTGCCGCATGCGCCAGACCTTTGAGGTCGAGGCTTCCGACGACCGGCACCACTGCCACCAGCAACTCGCCCTTTTCGCTGGCCGCCAGCAGGGTTTTGAACACCTGCGCTGGCTCAAGCGCGAGTTTTTCTGCGGCCTCCAGCCCGTAGGACGCGGCCTTTGGGTCATGTTCGTAACTGTGCACGCGATGTTCGGCACGAACTTTTTTCAACAAGTCCAACGCAGGGGTCATGGCAGCTCCGGGCTCGGCAGTGGCGGAAAAACACTGTGCCGGATTCTAGGTGATCAGCCCCTAAAAGGCTCTATCCCAAGCCACGATTCCCGTGGCTTGCAGACATTCTGCAAACACCATCGCGCGTGGACGACACAGGATCATTCACACAACGAATAGTTTTATTGTGACCGACGGTTCACTTTCGACCTTTGACAGGTTTGTTTCTTGTCTATATTTTTTCGAATCTGAATAATGTAAGAATTATCATCACCGCAGCATTCAGCAGTAAACCGGGAAAGGAATGGGGATTCCTGACCGGGGAAAATCGCGCCCTGCCCTGACGGCATCGCGCCAGACAACAACAAAAAACGAGGTTTTCAATGACAACTGCTTTACAGCAACCAACGCTCTCGAGCCAATGCCTGGCCGAGTTTCTGGGTACTGCCCTCCTGATCTTTTTCGGCACCGGTTGTGTCGCCGCGCTCAAAGTCGCGGGCGCCAGCTTCGGCCTGTGGGAAATCAGCATCATCTGGGGCGTCGGCGTGAGCATGGCGATCTACCTCACTGCTGGCGTTTCTGGCGCGCACCTGAACCCGGCCGTGAGTATCGCTCTGGCAATCTTCGCCGACTTCGAAAAGCGCAAACTGCCGTTCTACATTCTTGCGCAGATCGCCGGCGCCTTCTGCGGCGCGCTGCTGGTTTACACGCTGTACAGCAATCTTTTCTTCGATTACGAACAAACTCATCAAATGGTCCGTGGCTCGGCCGCCAGCCTTGAGTTGGCCTCGGTGTTTTCGACCTTCCCGAATCCCGTTCTGTCGACTGCTCAGGCGTTCCTGGTCGAGATGATCATCACCGCGATTCTGATGGGCGTGATCATGTCGCTGACCGACGACAACAACGGTCTGCCGAAAGGCCCATTGGCACCGCTGCTGATCGGCTTGCTGATCGCGGTGATCGGTAGCTCAATGGGCCCGCTGACCGGTTTCGCGATGAACCCGGCACGCGATTTCGGTCCGAAACTGATGACTTTCTTTACCGGCTGGGGTGAAATTTCCTTCACTGGCGGGCGCGATATTCCGTACTTCCTGATTCCGATTTTTGCACCGATTGTCGGTGCCTGCCTCGGCGCTGCCGGGTATCGCGGGCTCATCGCCCGCCACCTGACCGACGCCACACCTGCTACAAAGGATGCAGAACCGGCCATTGACGGCAAACCAAGAACTTCTTGAAACAGTCGGCGCGGGTTCCTGCCCTTTAGAGCCTGCGCCACGGCCCACTCTCCCTTATTTCGTCCAAGGCAATCGACATGACCGACATTCAGAATAAGAACTACATCATTGCCCTTGATCAGGGTACGACCAGCTCCCGGGCGATCATTTTCGACCGCGACGCGAACGTGGTCTGCACCGCGCAGCGCGAGTTCGCCCAGCATTACCCACAGGCCGGTTGGGTCGAACACGACCCGATGGAAATCTTCGCCACTCAGAGCGCAGTAATGGTTGAAGCGCTGGCCCAGGCCGGTCTGCACCACGATCAGGTTGCTGCCATCGGCATCACCAACCAGCGCGAAACCACCGTGGTCTGGGACAAGACCACCGGCCGCCCGGTGTACAACGCCATCGTCTGGCAGTGCCGGCGCAGCACCGAGATCTGCCAGCAACTCAAGCGCGATGGCCACGAAGAGTACATCCGCGACAACACCGGTCTGGTTACCGACCCGTACTTCTCCGGCACCAAACTGAAGTGGATCCTCGACAACGTCGAGGGCAGCCGCGAGCGTGCGCGCAACGGCGAACTGCTGTTCGGCACCGTCGATAGCTGGCTGATCTGGAAATTCACCGGCGGCAAGGTGCACGTCACCGATTACACCAACGCCTCGCGCACCATGCTCTTCAACATCCACTCGCTGGAGTGGGATTCGAAGATGCTCGAGATCCTCGACATCCCGCGCGAGATGCTTCCGGAAGTGAAGGCCTCTTCGGAAATCTACGGTCGCACCAAGAGCGGCATTGCCATCGGCGGTATTGCCGGCGACCAGCAAGCGGCGTTGTTCGGGCAGATGTGCGTCGAGCCGGGCCAGGCGAAAAACACCTACGGCACCGGCTGCTTCCTGCTGATGAACACCGGCGACAAAGCGGTGAAATCCCAGCACGGCATGCTCACCACCATCGCTTGCGGCCCGCGTGGCGAAGTCGCTTACGCGCTGGAAGGCGCGGTATTCAACGGCGGTTCCACCGTGCAGTGGCTGCGCGATGAACTGAAGATCATCAACGACGCCCACGACACCGAATACTTCGCCAATAAAGTGAAGGACAGCAACGGCGTGTACCTGGTGCCGGCGTTCACCGGTCTTGGCGCGCCGTACTGGGACCCGTATGCCCGTGGTGCGCTGTTCGGCCTGACGCGCGGCGTACGCGTGGATCACATCATCCGCGCGGCGCTGGAATCGATCGCCTACCAGACCCGCGACGTCCTCGACGCCATGCAACAGGACTCCGGCGAACGCCTCAAGGCCCTGCGTGTGGACGGTGGCGCGGTGGCGAACAACTTCCTCATGCAGTTCCAGGCCGACATCCTTGGCACGCAGGTCGAGCGTCCGCAAATGCGCGAAACCACCGCACTCGGCGCGGCGTATCTGGCCGGTCTGGCGTGCGGTTTCTGGGGCAGCCTGGACGAACTGCGCGGTAAAGCGGTGATCGAGCGCGAGTTCGAACCGAGCCTGGACGAAGTGGAGAAAGAGAAGCTGTACAAAGGCTGGAAAAAAGCCGTCAGCCGCACCCGTGACTGGGCGCGTGAAGACGCTGAATAAGCCAACCTTCAGATCCAGATAGGCATCTAACTGGTAGGGAGCGGATTCCTGCGGCATCATGGGCAAATTTTGCACGGCAGCCCAAAGGAAGCCCCATGAATCTGCCTCCCCGTCAGCAGCAAATCCTCGAGCTGGTCCGCGAACGCGGCTATGTGAGCATCGAGGAAATGGCCACGCTGTTCGTTGTTACCCCGCAAACCATCCGCCGCGACATCAATCAGCTCGCGGAAGCCAATCTGCTGCGTCGCTACCATGGTGGTGCCGCCTACGATTCCAGCGTCGAAAACACTGCCTATGCGATGCGCGCCGATCAGATGCGCGATGAAAAACAACGCATCGGTGAAGCCATCGCCGCACAGATCCCCGATCACGCCTCGCTGTTCATCAACATCGGCACGACCACCGAATCGATTGCCCGCGCCCTGCTCAATCACAATCACCTGAAAATCATCACCAACAACCTGCACGTGGCGTCGATGCTCAGTGCCAAGGATGATTTCGATGTGCTGCTGACTGGCGGCAACGTTCGTCGTGATGGCGGTGTTGTCGGTCAGGCGAGCGTGGATTTCATTAATCAGTTCAAGGTTGATTTCGCGCTGGTCGGGATTAGCGGTATTGATGAAGACGGCAGTTTGCTCGACTTTGACTATCAGGAAGTGCGGGTTTCCCAGGCGATCATTGCCAATGCGCGGCAGGTGATTCTGGCAGCGGACTCCAGCAAGTTCGGGCGTAACGCCATGATTCGGTTGGGGCCGATCAGTCTGATTGATTGCCTGGTGACCGATCAGCAGCCGGTGCCGGCGTTGGCGCAGTTGTTGAGTCAGCACAAGATTCGCCTGGAAGTCGTTTAGCCCCCCCCCCAAGATCAAAAGATCGCAGCCTTCGGCAGCTCCTACATAGGTTCACTTGACCTGTAGGAGCTGCCGAAGGCTCGGGCCGCGATCGGACGATCTTTTGCTTTTAATGTTCGAATATTTTCCTTTCTCTGCCCTTCGATGAGTTTTTTCAATCGAACGTGACTGGCTGCGCGCGTGTTTATGGGCTACCATTTTCGCAAATGAACATTCATGTTCGATTTCCAATATAGAAAATCAAAAGAACCCGAGGCCAGCCGATGTCCACCTCTACCTTGCGTACGCCCCCACTCTCCGAGATCTACGACATCGCCGTTATCGGCGGCGGGATCAATGGTGTGGGGATCGCAGCGGATGCCGCCGGTCGCGGGCTTTCGGTGTTCCTTTGTGAAAAAGACGATCTGGCCAGCCACACCTCGTCGGCCAGCAGCAAACTGATCCACGGCGGCCTGCGCTACCTCGAGCATTACGAGTTCCGTCTGGTGCGTGAAGCGCTGGCCGAACGCGAAGTACTGCTGGCCAAGGCGCCGCACATCGTCAAACCGATGCGCTTCGTGCTGCCGCACCGTCCGCACCTGCGCCCGGCGTGGATGATCCGCGCTGGCCTGTTCCTCTACGACAACCTCGGCAAGCGCGAAAAACTGCCGGGTTCGAAAAGCCTGAAGTTCGGTGCCGACAGCGCGCTGAAAAGCGAAATCAAGAAAGGCTTCGAATACTCCGACTGCTGGGTCGACGACGCCCGCCTCGTGGTGCTCAACGCCATGGCCGCCCGCGAAAAAGGCGCCCACGTGCACACCCAGACGCGCTGCGTCAGCGCCCGCCGCGCCAAGGGCCTGTGGCACCTGAACCTGGAACGTGCCGACGGCAGCCTGTTTTCGATCACCGCCAAAGCGCTGGTGAACGCCGCCGGCCCATGGGTTGCCAAATTCATTCGTGACGATCTGAAGATGGAATCGCCGTACGGCATCCGTCTGATTCAGGGCAGCCACATCATCGTGCCGAAGCTGTATGAAGGCGATCACGCGCACATTCTGCAAAACGAAGATCAGCGCATCGTTTTCACCATTCCGTACCTGAACAACCACTTCACTCTGATCGGCACCACCGACCGTGAATACACTGGCGATCCGGCAAAAGTGGCGATTACCGATGCCGAAACCGATTACCTGCTGAAAGTGGTCAACGCGCACTTCAAGCAGCAGATCAGCCGCGACGACATCCAGCACAGCTACTCGGGCGTACGTCCACTGTGCAACGACGAATCCGACAACCCGTCGGCCGTCACCCGCGATTACACCCTGGCCTTGTCGGCCGGCGGCGAAGAAGCGCCACTGTTGTCGGTATTCGGCGGCAAGCTGACCACCTATCGCAAACTCGCTGAGTCGGCGATGGCGCAGTTGCTGCCGTTCTTCACCCAGATGCGCCCGAGCTGGACCGCCACCGCTACCCTGCCCGGCGGCGAAGACATGACCACGCCACAGGCCTTGTGTGCGCAGATTCGCGACAAGTTCGACTTCGTGCCGACCGAGATCGCTCGTCGCTGGTCCACCACCTACGGCAGCCGCACCTGGCGCATGCTCGAAGGCGTGGAGACTCTGGCAGACATGGGCGAACACCTCGGCGGCGGGCTCTACACCCGTGAAGTCGATTACCTGTGCAGCGAAGAGTGGGCAACCACTGCCCACGACATTCTGTGGCGCCGCAGTAAACTCGGCTTGTTCACGACGCCGGCTGAGCAGGAAAAACTGGCGGCGTATCTGGGCAAGGTTGAACAGAACCGCAAGATCGAAGCGGCCTGATTGTCGGATCGTCGTTTGGATGAAAGCCCCTGAGTTGTGAGATTCAGGGGCTTTTTGTTGTGCCAATGAAATCCAGCCCCCCTCACCCCAGCCCTCTCCCCCCAGGGGGCGAGGGGGAAAGGGAGCCGATCGGGGGTCGTTCAAATACCGCACAGGGAAAGGGAGAGCCGATCGGGAACTTTTCAAATTCTGAGGTCGACTCGATATTTCAGGTCGGCGTAACTCGCAAGGGCAACACGATCAGTCCCCTCTCCCTCTGGGAGAGGGCTAGGGTGAGGGGCTTTTGGGCCGGGATCACTGCGCCAAATGCAACAACAGAAAATCAATGAACGCCCGCGACTTGTGCGGCAGATGCGGGGTGTTGGGAAATACCACATTGATTGACTGCGAAGGCAGCGAATACTCCGGCAACAAGCGCACCAGACGTCCGGCGGCAATGTCATCTGCCACCACCCACGCCGGCAGAACCGACACGCCCAGCGACGACAACGTCATCGAGCGAATCGCCGTCGACGAGTTCGACTCGAAGTGGCTGGTACCGCCAACCTCGACGCCCTGCCCTGACCCATGACGCAATGTCCACTGGGTCGGCGCCTGCAAATTGCTGTTGGCAATCCACGGCACGCTGTTCAGATCCTGCGGTTCCCGCACCGGATGCCGGGCGAGAAATTGCTCGGTGGCGACCAGCACGATTTCATAATCAGCCAACTTGCGGCTCTTGAATGCCGAGTCCGCCAAGTTGCCCAGACGAATCACCAGATCAAGCTTTTCCGCCACCAGATCATTCAATGAAGAGTTAAAGTTGTAGCACAGGCGAATTTCCGGATAACGCTCGGAGAACAGTGGGATCAACGGCAAAATATACTTTTCACCGTATTCACTGGTTGAACTAATCCGTAACTTTCCGGACACCCGATTATTACCTTTCAGAACATTATCAAACGCATTGTCGATGTCCGCGACAATACCCTTGAACTCCTCATAAAACTCCTGACCTATTTCGGTCAGCGATATATTGCGGGTATTACGGATCAACAGCGTCGCCGACAAAACCTCTTCCAGCGCCTTGACATGCAGGCTGGCCATGGCTTTGCTGATACTCAGATAGTTTGCAGCTTTGGTGTAAGAACCAAAATCCACCACCGCGAGGAACGTCTGGACCCGATTAAGATGAGAGTGCATGGCGCTATGGCTCACTGTTAAATCCTGTCAAACATTGTTTTAAGCATAGTCGTATCGACACTTCAAGTCCATCGCCCCTATGCTGCGCGGCAAAGGGGATACAACATGAACTATCGCTACAAGATTGCGCTGATCTTTTTGATCGGCTTTTTTATTGACTGTATAAACATATTCATGTCGGCTGTGGCTTTGCCGAGTATATCGGCAACTTTACAGGTCAGTACTTCATCAGTGGCGTGGGTCGCCAATGCTTATATTCTTGGCCTGACCCTGATTATTCCGGTCAGCACCTGGCTGGCCGGACGTTTTGGCAGCCGCGAGATTCTCACTGCGTCGATGCTGGTGTTCACCGGTTCTGTGTGGATGTGCGGCATGGCCGACAGTTTCCATGAACTGGTGATCTGGCGGTTCGTGCAGGGCGTCGGTGGTGGCTTGCTGATTCCGGTCGGTCAGGCGCTGACCTTCAATCTGTTTCAGGGCGAGCAGCGGGCCAAGATATCCACACTGGTGATGGCCGTCGCGCTGATTGCCCCGGCCATTTCGCCAACGGTCGGCGGCATCATCGTCGACAGCAGCTCCTGGCGTTGGGTGTTCTACAGCAACATTCCGTTCTCGCTGATCGCCGCCGGGCTGTCGTGGTTGTGGATCAAGGAAAGCAAACCAGCGGACCTGCCACGTCCGGACATCAAAGGCCTGCTGTTGGTCAGTGCCGCGCTCGCCAGCCTGCTGATGGGCATGTCGCTGTACGGCGGCGACTACCCGGCGCTGGCCGCGTTGAGCTGTGTCGCGGCGGGCTTGCTGTTTATCGCGCTGTACCTGCGGCACTACCGCCGCTGCAGCAACGCGATCATCGAACTGAGCCTGCTCAAAAGCAAAAAACTCAGCACCTCAATCTTGATCTATTACGCGATTCCCGGCGTGTTCACCGGGGTCAACCTGATGAGCATTTTCTTCCTGCAAAACACCCTGCACTTCAGCGCCCGGCTGACCGGGATGTTCATGATCCTCTACGCCATCGGCGCGTTCATTGCGATGACGATATGCGGCCGGGTCTACAACCGCGTCGGCGCGAAACGCCTGTTCACCCTCGGCATGCTGCTGCACAGCGCCGGCATCGCCACGTTGATGCTGGTCAACGCGCCGACGGACCTGTGGGTGATCGTCATCGCTTACAGCTTGATGGGCATCGGCGGTGGCATCGGCGCCAACACCGCGCAAACCACCTCGTTGATGGATTTCGCCGGCGGTGATACGCACAAGGCCAGCGTGATCTGGAACATCAATCGGCAGATGTCTTTCAGCCTCGGTGCCGCGTTGTTTCTGATGATCTTCAATGTGCTGCTCAAGCAGTTCGACACCACACAGGCCTACCACGCGACATTCGCGATTGCGGCACTGGTCGGGCTGTTCCCGCTGTTTCAGATGAGTCAATTGAACCCTCCAAAGGAATGCCATGAACAACAACCTGGTTGAACGAGCGCAACACAGTATTCACCACGTGCACGAATTGATTCACCGCGTCTTCACCGATGCCGACGGTGCTGGCGCAGAGGCCATCGCGCCGCTGATGGCGGTGTTCGCCGAACACTTCAGCATGGTCACCACGTCGGCCGCCGTGATCGGTCGCGCGCAAGTCGAGCAACTGTTCAGCGGTGCCGTCGGTGCCCGTAAAGGTCTGGAGATTCTGATCAGCGACCTGCACACGGTCTGGCACGAAGGCTCGACCGTGGCCCTGCGCTACAAGGAAAGCCATCGCCTGAACCAGATAGAAACGTCGCGCATCTCGGTCGCGATCCTTCGCGTCCAGCACCATGACGTCCAATGGTTGTACCTGCACGAAACGCCGATCAGTCAGGAACAGCCTGCATGAAATTCACCGTCACTCAATGCCGGATGCTCTCGGCGTCGATCAAGGAAGTTACCGTCAGTGGCCCGGCAACCCTGACGGCCATGACCCACGCGGGTGCGCATTTCAAATGGCTGATCCCGGGGCTGGAGGGTTGTCGGCATTACTCGACCGTGCATGTGAACGAGGTTGCGGATGGTCAGTTCACCTTCGCCATCCGCCTCTCGCCGGACTCCGCCAGCAGCCAGTACATCCGCACCTTGGCGGTCAATGACTGGGTAGAACTCGAAGGCCCGTTCAACACGTTCAACTACCCGCTCGACGTCAGCAGCGGCCGCGATATCGCGATTGCCGGCGGCATCGGGATCACGCCGCTGACCGGCATCCTGCGCCATCTGCAATCGCTTGAGCGAATGCCGCAGCTTCACTACTTCGCCAAAAGTGACGTCGACGCGGCCTACGCCCAGGACCTGCAAGCGCAGCTGCAGGAACGCATGCAGCTGCACTTTTCCGGCAGCCGTCCGGCGATCAGTCAGCTCCTTGCCGACCTGAGCGCCGATGACCGTCTGTATGTCTGCGGCCCGGCGGCGATGCTCAGCGCCGTGCTCAGCCACGCCGAAAGCGTTGGCCTGGCACGGGAGCAGATCCATCTGGAAGTGTTCAACGTTGCCCGCGATGACGCCGCGCAAGGCTTTGTCATCGAGGCGGCCGACTCCGGCGTCAGCGTCAATGTCGGCCCGCAACAGTCGCTGCTCGAAGCCTTGGAGGCGGCCGGACTCGATCCGCTGTACGACTGCCGTCGTGGTGAATGCGGCGTCTGTGCGCTGGACGTACTGGAAGGTGAAGTCGACCACCGTGATTTCATCATGAGCGAACAAGAAGCTGCCTGTAGCGCACGGATCTATCCCTGCGTTTCACGGGCGAAAAGCCCACGCCTGAAGCTGGCGATCTAGAGAGGACACCCCGTTGGACAACTATTTCAATGGCAGAGAAGTGCATAAATCTCTGTTCCTTGATCAGGCGCTTTTCGAACAGGAACAGCAGCGCGTATTTGCCGCGAGCTGGTGTTACCTGGGTCATGACAGCCTGATCCCCGAGACCGGCGACTACTTCACCACCACCCTCGCGCAACAGCCACTGGCGATGGTGCGGCAGAAGAACGGCGCCATCGTCGTGCTGCACAACCGCTGCCCGCACAAAGGCGTGAAAGTGCTGGCCGAAGCGCGCGGCAATGTCGGCCGCTTCATGCGTTGCCCGTACCACGCATGGACGTTCAAGACTGACGGCGAACTGCTGAGCATTCCAGTGAAAAAGGAATACGACGACTGCGACCTCAGCAGTTGTTCTGCGCACAAAGGCATGCGCCCGGTGAACGCGGTGCACAACTATCGCGGCTTCGTCTTTGTCCGTTTGACGGAACAAGGCATCGGTTTCGAGGCGTTTTTCGGCGAGTCGCTGTCGACGCTGGACAACATGGTCATGCGCTCGCCGCAAGGCCAGTTGAAAGTGATCGGCCAGCCATTGCTGCACCGCCATCGTTGCAACTGGAAAATGGTCGTCGACAACCAGACCGACACCTGCCACCCGATGATCGCCCACGAATCTTCGGCCGGCGAAGCCATTCGCTTGTGGCAGGAAACCGGTGATCAGGGCAAGCCACCGATGGCGGTCGAACTGTTCTCGCCGTTCATGGCCTCCTACGAGTTTTTCGCCGGCATGGGCATTCGCGTCTGGGCCAACGGCCACGGGCACACCGGGGTCAGTAATTCGATCCACAAGGCGTACACCGACATACCCGGCTACTGGGAACAGATGGTCGAAAGCTACGGTGAAGAGCAGGCCCGAGCAATCCTCGACGACACCCGCCACAACACCGTGTATTTCCCCAACCTGATGGTCAAGGGACCGATCCAGACCTTGCGCGTGATCAAACCGGTCAGCGCCCGCGAAACCATCGTCGAGTCGTGGATCTTCGAACTGCAAGGCGCCCCCGTGCAGTTGCTGGAAAGAACCGTGCAGTACAACAACCTGATCAACTCGCCGTGCTCGATGGTCGCCCACGACGACGTGGAAATGTACGAACGGGCCATGGAAGGCCTGGGCAGCGACGCCAACGAATGGGTCAACGTCGCCCGCCTGTTCAGCCCGAACGAATCCTATGCGCAGACCCAAGTGGTGTCCGGCACCAGCGAAATGGCCATGCGTAATTTCTATAACAGTTGGCAGCACTTGATGCGGGACGACCATGCAACACGATCAATCTAATCACCACGCCATCGAGCAACTGATCGAGACCGAACTGCACTTGCTCGACCAGCAGGATTTCGACGCCTGGCAACAACTGCTCAGCGATGACTACCACTACTGGATTCCCATGACCCGTGAGCAGGTCAGCCCGTTGCACGAATCGTCGCTGGTGTATGAAGACCGCTTTCTGACCACGCTGCGGATCAACCGGCTGGCCAATGCGCGCAACTTTTCCCAGCAACCGAAGAGTCGCAGCCTGCACATCGCCCAGCGCCCGCGCATCACCCTCGACGCAGCCTCATTCAGCGCTTTCGCCAGCTCCAACATGCTCTATTGCGAAGCCCGCGGCGACAACGAATGGCACTACCCGGTGACCGTCGAACATCAACTGATCAACATCGATGGCACGTGGAAAATCCACGGCAAGAAGATCCTCTTGCTCAACCCCGCACGCGCCCTTGAAAGCCTGCAGCTCATTATCTGATCGATCGAGAATTCCCCCCTGTGAAGCCTATTTCCCATGATTGCAGTCAGGCGTCCGCGTGCCTGTCTTTTCCCTACGTCGATCTGCTGTATGACTATGGCCAGTTCCTGCGCAGTGCCGATGAGGCCATTGGTTACCTGCCAGCGGAAACTGCCGAAAAACACATCGGCATCGTCGGTGCAGGCCTCAGCGGGCTGGTCGCCGCTTACGAATTGCTGCGCGCCGGTGCGCGTCGCGTGACGTTGTTTGAAGCCGAACCTGAGCATGTTGGCGGGCGTCTGCTGACGCAGTGCTTTGATGAGGAGCAGCCACAATTCATCGCGGAAATGGGCGCCATGCGCTTTCCGCCGAGTGAGGTCGGGCTGTTTCACTACCTCAATCGTTTCGGCATCCAGACCACCGAAGCGTTTCCCGACCCGGGCGTCGTCGACACTGAAATTCACTACCGCGGCGAAGCCCATCACTGGGCAGCCATGCAACCGCCGCCAGCGCTGTTCAGCACCGTGCACCAGGGCTGGATCGCGTTTCTCAGCGAGGGCGTCACCCTCGATGACGGCACGTGTCTGGCGCCACCGCTGCTGATCACCGAATTGCTCAAGCAGCACAACTACTGCGAAGTGCAGCCCGAGTGGCAACGCTATCTGGACTGCTTCGGCGACAGCTCGTTTTACTCGGCGATGGTGCGCATCTTCACCGGCAAAAAGCCGCCCGGCGGCAAACCGTGGCGCAAGCCCGAAGACTTCCACCTGTTCGGCTCGCTGGGCATTGGCTCGGGCGGTTTCCAGTCGGTGTACCGCGCCTCGTTCACCGAGATCCTGCGGCTGGTGGTGAATGCGCTGGAGGTCAATCAGCGTCTGGTGCCCAACGGCATTTCTTCGCTGGCCGAGCGGATTGCCGAGACCGAGTTCAACGGTATTCAGGTGCGCGACATGATTTGCCGCACGCGCATCGAATCGATCAACAAAGGGGCGAAGGGCGAAATTCTGCTCGCTGGCAGCAACGGCGAAACCTATGCCTGCGACCGCGTCATCACCACCACCACGACCCGCGCCCTGCAAGTGAACCTCAAGCTCACGCAGAACCAGGCCTTCGTCAATCGCGACGTCGCGCGGGCGATCAACGAAACGCACATGGTCGGCTCATCCAAGCTGTTCATCCTGACCAAGGACAAGTTCTGGCTCAAACATGGCCTGGCGCAAAACATCCAGACCGACACCCTGGTCAAGGGTGTGTATTGCCTCGACTACGCGCCGCACGATCCGGATTCCTGGGGCGTGGTGCTGATCAGTTACACCTGGGAAGACGACTCGCACAAGATGGTTTCGATGACCGACAAGGTGCAACGCTGCCTGCGTCTGGTCGATGAACTGGCGATGAGCGCGCCGGAATTTGCCAGCCATCTGCTCCCGCTGGACGGTGACTACCAGCGTTACGTTCTGGAATACGACTGGCTGACCGACAAGCACGCACTCGGTGCTTTCAAGCTGAACTTCCCCGGCGACGATATTTATTCCGAGCGCCTGTTCTATCAGTTCCGCACCGCACTCGATCCGCAACAGGACACCGGTTTGTACCTGGCCGGTTGCGGCGCCTCGTTCACCGGTGGCTGGGCCGAGGGCGCGATTCAAACCGCGCTGAATGGCGCGTGCGCGGTGATCAGCAGCCTGGGCGGCGATTTGATTGCCGGTAACCCGCTCGACGACTTGCACTCGCAGTACCGCTACTGCTGACCCAGTCCCTTTTTACGCCGAGAATCATCCATGTACAGCCAGCTTTCTATTGAACAGCTCGTCAATGGCTTTCGCAGTGGCCAACACTGCCCGGACACCTGGCAGCGCGCCCTGCGCGAGCGCCACGGGCAGATGCAACACCTGAACAGTTTCATCACCTTCGACCCGTCAGCGTTCAAGGCAAATGCTGCCGAACGCGACAGCGCACTGTATGGCCTGCCGGTGTCGTTCAAGGACAACATCAACGTCAGCGGCATGCCGACCACCGCCGGCACCCCCGGCCTGGCCGACTATGTGCCGCAGGTCGATGCCGGCATCGTCGAGCGCTTTCGGCAATTGGGCGCGCAGATTGTCGGCAAGAACAACATGCACGAATTGTCGTTTGGCGTGACCTCGGCCAACCATTCTCATGGTGCCGTGATCAACCCCGTCAACGAACGCTACAGTGCCGGCGGCAGCAGCGGTGGTTGTGCCGCGGCTGTCGCTGCCGGACTGGTGGCGTGCGCGGTCGGCACTGACACCGGTGGCTCGGTGCGGATACCGGCGGCGTTCTGCGGGATTGTCGGGTTCCGCCCGACCACCGGCGTATATCCGGTCGACGGCATCGTCCCGGTGTCGCAAACCAAAGACACTCCGGGCCTGCTGACCCGCACCGTGGAAGATTGTCAGTTCGTTCACGCGCAATTGACCGGCAGGCTGCATCAGCCTGAAACCCGGCCGTTGCGCATCGGCATTCCCGAGCGTTTTCTCTGGGCCGAGCTCGCCGACAATGTGCGGCGTGATTGCCACGCGGCCATTGATACCTTGGCCGATCGCGGTGTGATCATCGTGCCGGTCGACGATGCAATGATTGGCGAGATCAACGAGAGCATTCAGTTTCCGCTGCCGATCTACGAGTTCTTCATCGACTTTCCACGCTTCCTGATGAAAGCAGGACGCGGCGAACAGTTCCTCGACATCCTCGCGCAGATTCGCGACCCGGCGATCAAGAGAATCCTCACCGCGCAACTGGAAAGCCCGGCGATTTCCTACACCGACTACGTGCAGGCATTGATGAGCAAGCTGCGTCTGGAGAAGGAATACCGCGCCCTCTTCAGCCGCCATCAACTGGATCTGCTGGCTTACCCGACCGTCACTTGCAGCGCGCCACTGCTCAGCGCTTGCGCGGATGAGAGCAACTTCGAAACCTTCGTGCGCAACACCGACCCGGCGAGCAACCTGGCGGCGCCGAGTATCAGCGTTCCGGTCGCGGCGGCGGGTGAGTTGCCAGTGGGTTTGTCGTTCGATGCGTTGCCGGGGCAGGACGGCTTTTTGCTGGCGAATGTTCAACGGTTAGCTCGTTTGCTCAACATCGCCTGAACCACGATCCCTGTGGGAGCGAGCCTGCTCGCGAAGGCGTCGTGTCAGTCGACATCACCTTTGTCTGCCAGACCGCTATCGCGAGCGGGCTCGCTCCCACAAGGGCTCTGCGTCGATGCACCTATAACAATTCAGATTGCAGGCCTTGCCATGCGCGTCACCTCAATATCCTCCATTCCCGCAGTCGAACGCTCGCCGTCGATCCTCGGCGGCGCCATGATCATCGGCGGCACCATCGTCGGTGCCGGCATGTTCTCGCTGCCAGTGATCATGTCCGGACTGTGGTTCTGCGGCTCCGTCGCCGTGCTGCTGTTTGCCTGGTTCTGCACCTTGCACTCAGGCTTGATGATCCTCGAGGCCAATCTCAACTACCGCGAAGGCGCGAGTTTCTCCACGATCACCCGCGATCTGCTCGGCCGTAGCTGGAGCCGTTTGAACGGTTTGAGCATTGTGTTTGTCCTCTACACCCTGACGTACGCCTACATTTCCGCCAGCGGCTCAGTGATTCATCACACCGCGCAATCCTTCGGGCTGGAGTGGTCATCGCGCGCCGGCGGTTTGGGGTTCACGCTGCTGGTGGCGTTCATTGTCTGGTTGAGCACCACGGCGGTGAGTCGCATGACCACGCTGGTGTTCGGGGCAAAAATCCTCGCATTCTTTTTGACCTTCGGCGGTTTGCTGGGCCATGTGCAAAGCACCACGCTGCTTGATCTGAACGGCGGCGACAGCCACTACTGGCCTTATCTGTTGGTGACGCTGCCCTTTTGCCTGACTTCGTTCGGTTTTCACGGCAACGTGCCGAGCCTGATGAAGCATTACGGCAAGGACCCGCAGCGAATTCGCGCCTGTCTGGTTGGCGGCACCTTGATCGCACTGGCGCTGTATCTGGTGTGGATGCTCTGCAGCATGGGCAACATTCCCCGCGACACGTTCAAGGACATCGCCCAGCGCGGTGGCAACATCGATGTGCTGATCAGCGCACTGGGGGCACGGCTCAACAGCGCCAACGTCGATCTGCTGCTGACGTTTTTCTCCAACTTCGCTGTGGCCTGTTCATTTCTCGGGGTGACCCTTGGCCTTTTCGATTACCTGGCCGATGTGCTGGGTTTCGATGACAGTCCCCTCGGTCGCTTGCAGACCGCCGCCATGACCTTCGTGCCGCCGATGCTTTGCGGCTTGCTGTGGCCGGAAGGTTTTCTGCATGCCATCGGCTTTGCCGGTCTGGCGGCAACGTTGTGGGCGGTGATCACCCCGGCGCTGCTGGCGCGGGCTTCGCGCAAACGCTTCGGCAGCCCGCGCTATCGCGTGTGGGGCGGCACGCCGATGATCGCGCTGGTGCTGTTTTTCGGAGTGATCTGCGCGGTATCCCATTTGTTGTTCGTGTTTGATTGTCTGCCGGTGTGGCGCTGAAGTGTCTCGTTCGGTTTTCCGAACGCGACTTCACGGTCGATTCGGTTAACCGGATCAGCTAAGGTGAAAAATACCGCCACAAAACTTTAATAACGTTATAAATCATCAGGTTAGCTATCAGCGACTGGTCTGGCACGACTCATGCTCTACACTCTCTCGACGAATGCCTGTTGAGCCAACACTTCAGGAGCCGTCAGGCATTCGAAGCACAAAAGGGCCGACGAACTGGCTCCATAAAAAAAACAATTCGAGGAAAATTTGATGCGCATCGTTCCCCATATCCTGGGCGCAGCCATTGCGGCCGCTCTGATCAGCACGCCAGTTTTCGCCGCCGAACTCACCGGCACCCTGAAGAAAATCAACGATTCGGGCACCATCACACTCGCTCACCGCGACAGCTCCATTCCGTTTTCCTACATTGCCGATGCTTCCGGCAAACCAGTGGGCTACTCCCACGACATTCAAGTGGCCATCGTTGAAGCCCTGAAAAAAGACCTGAACAAGCCAGACCTGCAGGTCAAATACAACCTGGTCACCTCGCAAACCCGTATCCCGCTGATCCAGAACGGCACCGCGGATATCGAGTGCGGCTCCACCACCAACAACGCCGAACGCGCCCAACAAGTCGACTTCACCGTCAACATCTTCGAAATCGGCACCCGTCTGCTGGTCAAGAAAGACAAGGATGGCAAGCCGTCCTACGCTGACTTTGCCGACCTCAAAGGCAAAAACGTCGTGACCACCGCCGGCACCACGTCCGAGCGCATCATCAAAGCGATGAACGCCGACAAGCAGATGGGCATGAACATCATCTCCGCCAAAGACCACGGCGAATCCTTCAACATGCTGGAAAGCGGCCGCGCCGTTGCCTTCATGATGGACGACGCCCTGCTGGCCGGCGAAGAAGCCAAGGCGAAGAAACCGGCTGACTGGATCATCACCGGTACTCCGCAGTCCTTCGAAGCCTATGCGTGCATGGTTCGCAAAGACGACCCGGCCTTCAAGAAGGCGGTCGATGCCGCCATCGTTGGCCTGTACAAGTCTGGCGAGATCAACAAGATCTACAGCAAGTGGTTCGAGAGCCCGATTCCACCAAAAGGCCTGAACCTGAACTTCCCGATGAGCGACAAGGTAAAAGGACTGATCGCCAACCCGAGCGACAAGCCGGCGCCTGACGTAAAAATCTGATTACTGACTAACCTTATCTCCTGAGGGAGCCACCCTCCCTCAGGCGTCTGTTACTACCTGCTGGCTATACAGTGGAACACTCGACCTGGCGGTTTTCGAGCCGATCGCGTGTGCCTGGCGTTCAACGTCAGGCGGGAAAGGATCTTCCCCACGCGGGTGCTTGTACATCGATCGATTTCGAGGGGAGACCCTAATGAATTACAACTGGGACTGGGGCGTGTTCTTCAAGTCCACCGGCGTCGGCAGCGAGACTTATCTCGACTGGTACGTCTCCGGTTTGGGCTGGACCATTGCCATTGCCATCGTGGCATGGATCATCGCCTTGCTGCTGGGCTCCATTCTGGGGGTCATGCGCACGGTGCCAAACCGCATCGTATCGGGCATCGCCACCTGCTACGTCGAACTGTTCCGTAACGTGCCGCTGCTGGTTCAGCTGTTCATCTGGTACTTCCTGGTACCCGACCTGCTGCCGCAAAACCTGCAGGACTGGTACAAACAGGACCTCAACCCGACCACCTCGGCTTACCTGAGCGTTGTCGTCTGCCTGGGCCTGTTCACCGCCGCCCGTGTCTGCGAACAAGTGCGTACCGGTATCCAGGCGCTGCCACGCGGCCAGGAAGCCGCCGCCCGCGCCATGGGTTTCAAGCTGCCGCAGATCTACTGGAACGTGCTGCTGCCCCAGGCCTACCGCATCATCATTCCGCCGCTCACCTCGGAATTCCTCAACGTCTTCAAGAACTCCTCCGTGGCGTCCCTGATCGGCTTGATGGAACTGCTGGCGCAAACCAAACAGACCGCTGAGTTCTCGGCCAACCTGTTTGAAGCCTTCACCCTGGCCACGCTGATCTACTTCACCCTGAACATGAGCCTGATGCTGCTGATGCGCATGGTCGAGAAGAAAGTCGCAGTGCCCGGCCTGATCTCCGTGGGGGGTAAATAATGGACTTCGATTTCAGCGGCATCATCCCCGCCATTCCGGGCCTGTGGAACGGCATGGTCATGACCTTGCAGTTGATGGTCATGGGCGTGGTCGGCGGCATCGTGCTGGGGACGATCCTCGCGCTGATGCGCCTGTCGTCGAGCAAACTGCTGTCGCGGGTGGCCGGCGCTTATGTGAACTACTTCCGTTCGATCCCGCTGCTGCTGGTGATCACCTGGTTCTATCTGGCGGTGCCGTTCGTGCTGCGCTGGATCACCGGTGAAGACACGCCGATCGGTGCGTTCACCTCCTGCGTCGTGGCCTTCATGATGTTCGAAGCCGCGTACTTCTGCGAAATCGTCCGCGCCGGTGTGCAGTCGATCCCCAAAGGCCAGATGGCTGCCGCGCAAGCGATGGGCATGACCTATGGCCAGACCATGCGTCTGATCATCCTGCCCCAGGCGTTCCGCAAGATGACGCCGTTGCTGCTGCAACAGTCGATCATTCTGTTCCAGGACACCTCGCTGGTTTACACCGTGGGCCTGGTGGACTTCCTCAACTCCGCCCGCTCCAGCGGCGACATCATTGGCCGGTCCAACGAGTTCCTGATCTTCGCCGGTGTCGTCTACTTCATCATCAGCTTTTCCGCCTCGCTGCTGGTCAAGCGTCTGCAAAAAAGGTTCGCCGTATGATCTCTATCAAGAACATCAACAAGTGGTATGGGGACTTCCAGGTGCTGACTGATTGCAGCACCGAGGTCAAAAAAGGCGAAGTGATCGTCGTCTGCGGCCCGTCGGGTTCCGGCAAATCGACCCTGATCAAATGCGTCAACGCGCTGGAGCCGTTCCAGAAAGGCGACATCGTCGTCGACGGCACCTCGATTGCCGACTCGAAGACCAACCTGCCGAAACTGCGTTCGCGCGTGGGCATGGTGTTCCAGCATTTCGAACTGTTCCCGCACCTGACCATCACCGAAAACCTGACCATCGCGCAGATCAAGGTGTTGGGCCGCAGCAAGGAAGAGGCGACCAAGAAAGGTCTGCAACTGCTCGAGCGCGTTGGCCTGTCGGCACACGCCCACAAGCATCCGGGGCAACTCTCCGGTGGTCAGCAACAGCGTGTGGCGATTGCCCGGGCGCTGGCGATGGACCCGATCGTCATGCTGTTCGACGAACCGACCTCGGCGCTCGACCCGGAAATGGTCAACGAAGTGCTCGACGTGATGGTGCAACTGGCCCACGAAGGCATGACCATGATGTGCGTGACCCACGAAATGGGCTTCGCCCGCAAAGTGGCCGACCGCGTAATCTTCATGGACGCCGGCAAGATCATCGAAGACTGCCCGAAAGAGGAATTCTTCGGCGACATCAGTGCTCGCTCCGAACGCGCGCAGCACTTCCTCGAGAAAATCCTGCAGCACTGAAACCGAGTACTTGCGCCATCACACTGATCCCTGTGGGAGCGAGCTTGCTCGCGAAAGCGGACTGACATTCAACATTGACGTTGACTGATCCGCCCTCTTCGCGAGCAAGCTCGCTCCCACAGGGACTGCGGTGAGCCTGCAAGTGTGGTGGTTGACCCAAGGCAACTGTGATGAAATGCGACCCCAATCTCTATCGCGCCGCGCCGCCATCACTTGCCGTGAAGCCTCGTCTGATTCGTCATTTGTTCCTGCCGCCGCTGGTCATCATCCTGATGATCGGATTGGGTTTTATCGGCTTCTGGACCAGTGAGCATTTCGGCATTCGCAGCCTCGGCGAGAACGGCCAGCGTCAGCTGGAACTGCATGCCCGCGCGGTCGAAAGCGAGATCAGCAAATACACCTACCTGCCCAGCCTGCTGGAACTCGAAACGAGTGTGTCGCAGTTGCTGGCTGACCCGACCCCGCAATACCGGGAAACGGTCAACGCTTACCTCGAAGGCCTGAACCGGCGCAGTCGCAGTCGGGCCATCTACGTCATGGACACCACCGGCCGCGTCATGGCCACCAGCAACTGGCGCGATGTCGACAGTTACCTCGGTGAAGACCTGTCCTTCCGCGCCTATTTCCAGAAAGCCGTACGCGGCGAACCCGGGCGTTTCTACGGCATCGGCAGCACCAACGGCGAACCCGGTTACTACCTCGCTCATGGCCTCGAAGAGCATGGCAAGATCATTGGCGTCGCCGTGGTCAAAGTGCGCCTGGAAGCCATGGAAGAACGTTGGCAACGGGCGCGTCTGGAAGCCTTCGTCAGCGATGAAAACGGCATCATCATTCTCTCCAGCGATCCGGCCCGGCGCCTGAAAGCAGTGATTCCCTTGAGTGAAGCCACCAAGGAAAAACTCGCCCGCAGCCTGCAGTACTACTGGTTCCCGCTCAACGAACTGCAACCGTTGGCTCGCGAAACCCTGTCCGAAGGCGTGGAGAAACTCACCTTCCCGGCCAACAGCGAAGTGCAGTCCGGCGAGGATGACATCAGCTATCTGGCGCAGACCCGACCGCTGAGCGACACGCCGTGGAATTTCACCCTGCTCACGCCATTACAGGACTTGCGCCGCGAAGCGATCAACCAAGGCATTCTCGTTGCCGTCGCGTTCGCCTTGGTGGCCTTCCTGCTGATCGCCTGGAACGAGCGGCGCAAGGTCATCGCCACTCGGCTTGCCGCCCGCGAAGCCTTGCAGGAAGCCAACAATCAACTGGAGCGTCGGATTACCGAACGCACCACCGACCTGCGCGCCAGCAACGAGCGACTGAAAAGCCAGATCCGCGAACGCCGCCAGGCCGAAGAGACTTTGCGCCGCGCGCAGGATGAACTGGTCCAGGCTGGCAAACTCGCCGCCATCGGCCAGATGTCGACCAGCATTGCCCATGAATTGAACCAGCCGCTGGCCGCGATGCGCACGCTGTCGGGCAACACCATACGCTTCCTCGAACGCGGTCAGCTCGACGTCGCCAGCACCAACCTGAAGACTATCAATGACCTGATCGACCGCATGGGCCGGATCACCGCCAGCCTGCGCTCGTTCGCCCGCCGTGGGGACGATCAGGGCCAGGCCAGTCTTGGCAAAGCGGTCGATGCCGCGTTGCAAGTGCTCGGCGCGCGGGTGGAAACCTCGGGGCTGGACGTGCATCGTCAGTTCGTCGACGTACAAGTGCAGATCGACCAGACCCGCCTCGAACAGATTCTGGTCAACCTGATCGGCAACGCCCTCGACGCCATGCAGGCGCAACCACAGCCCGAACTGTGGCTGGAGGGCGAAGAGTTCAACGCCAAGTATCGCCTGCGCGTGCGCGACAACGGCCACGGCATCGACGCCGAAGCGCGCAAGCATCTGTTCGAGCCGTTCTTCACCACCAAGCCCGGCGAGCAAGGCCTGGGCCTGGGCCTGACCCTTTCCGCCAGCCTCGCGGCCGCCACCGGCGGGCATCTGGGTGTCGAACACCCGGCCAGCGGTGGCACCACCTTCGTCCTCAGTTTACCGTTGGTAAGCCCTACTCCTGCCGAGCCAATATGAACCACGACCTTAGTGTGCTGATCGTCGAAGACGACCCCCATGTGCTGCTCGGCTGCCAACAGGCGCTGACCCTGGAAGATATTCCCTGCGTCGGCGTCGGCAGTGCCGAGGAAGCGCTGGAGCGTGTCGGCGACAACTTTGCCGGCATCGTCATCAGCGACATTCGCTTGCCGGGCATTGATGGCCTGGAACTGCTGACCCGCCTCAAGCAGCGCGATCGAAGCCTGCCGGTGGTGTTGATCACCGGCCACGGCGACATTTCCATGGCCGTGGGCGCGATGCAGAAAGGCGCTTATGACTTCATGGAAAAACCGTTCTCGCCGGAGCGTCTGGTCGACGTCGCGCGGCGAGCGCTGGAGCAACGCAGTCTTGCTCGCGAAGTGTCATCGCTGCGTCGGCAACTGGCCGAACGTGATTCGCTCGAGGGACGCATCATCGGCCGCTCACCGGCGATGCAGAACCTGCGCGAATTGATCGCCAACGTCGCCGACACTTCGGCCAACGTGTTGATCGAAGGCGAAACCGGCACCGGTAAGGAACTGGTCGCCCGCTGCCTGCACGATTTCAGTCGGCGCCACAGCAAACAGTTCGTCGCGCTGAACTGCGGCGGTCTGCCGGAAAACCTCTTCGAAAGCGAGATCTTCGGCCACGAGGCCAACGCGTTCACCGGCGCCGGTAAACGCCGGATCGGCAAGATCGAACACGCTGATGGCGGCACATTGTTCCTCGATGAAGTGGAGAGCATGCCGCTGCCGCTGCAGATCAAACTGTTGCGCGTGTTGCAGGAACGCACCCTCGAACGCCTCGGCTCGAACCAGAGCGTGGCGGTGGATTGCCGAGTGATCGCGGCGACCAAGTCCGACCTCGACGAAGCGAGCAAGGCCGGCGAATTTCGCAGCGACTTGTACTATCGCCTCAACGTGGTGACGCTGGAATTGCCGCCACTGCGTGAGCGCCGTGAAGACATTTTGCAACTGTTCGAGCACTTCACCCAGCAGTCGGCCCTGCGTTTCGACCGCGCGCTGCCGGAACTGGACAACCAGACCCTGTCGAACCTGATGAGCCACGACTGGCCGGGCAACGTGCGTGAACTGCGCAACGTTGCCGAACGTTTCGCCCTCGGTCTGCCGGCGTTCAAAAAGTCCGGCGCCGGCAGCGCTGGCCAAGGCCTGGCGTTTGCCGAAGCGGTGGAAGCGTTCGAACGCAACCTGCTCAGCGATGCCCTGCAACGCAGCGGTGGCAACCTGACTCAGGCGAGTCTTGAGCTGGGCATGGCCAAGACCACGCTGTTCGACAAAGTGAAAAAGTACGGGTTGAGCCACTGATGGATCTGTTTTTCAAAGCCCTGTTGGGCGCCGCGGTAGTACTGATCATCGCGGCGCTGTCGAAAACCAGAAACTATTACATCGCCGGGCTGGTGCCGCTGTTTCCGACGTTTGCGCTGATTGCGCATTACATCGTCGGCAAGGGGCGTTCGATTGAGGATTTGAAGACCACGATCGTGTTCGGGATGTGGTCGATCATTCCGTACTTTGTGTATCTGGCGACGTTGTATGTGATGGTCGATCGGATGCGGTTGGAGGCATCGCTGGCGGTGGCGGCGGTCGCGTGGCTGATGGCTGCCACTGTTTTGGTGACTGTTTGGGTTCGCCTGCACAGCTGACCCTCACCCCAGCCCTCTCCCAGAGGGAGAGGGGGCCGATCGCAGTGTCTCGCGTCTGACATCGACCTGAAAAACCGAGTCGATTATGGATTCGGTACAGCACGTGCAGGTCGGCGTATCACTCCAGCATCCCCCGATCAGTCCCCTCTCCCTCTGGGAGAGGGTTAGGGTGAGGGGCTTTTGCTCTTCAGTTGACGGTACCGCCCTTGGACTCCGCCATAATCTGCCGAATCGCCCCGACAAACGTTTCCACCGGCTGCCCGCCCGTCACCGCATACTGCCCGTTGAACACCACGGTCGGCACCGAACTCACCCCGCGCTGCAGCCACAACTGCTCTTCTTCGCGCACCTCATCGACAAACTCGTCCGACGCCAGTACAGCTTCGGCCCGCTGACGATCCAGCCCGACACTTTCCGCAATCTGCACCAGTTGCCGGTGATCCGACGGATTGCCGCCATCACTGAAATACGCCTTGAACAGCGCCTCTTTCAACGGTAGCTGCACACCTTCAAGCCCCGCCCAATGCAGCAAGCGGTGTGCATCAAAGGTGTTGTAGATGCGGCTGTTGCCATCGGTGCGAAAGGCAAAACCCAATTCAGCACCACGGGCACGAATGGCTTCGCGATTCTTCTGCGACTGCTCCGGCGTCGAGCCGTATTTCTCTTGAATATGCTCGGTGATGTTCTGTCCTTCGGCGCCCATCTTCGGATTCAGCTCAAACGGCTGGAAACGGATCTCGGCCTGCACTTCGTTGCGCAGGATCTCCAACGCTTCGAGCAAGCCATACAAACCGACGACGCACCAAGGGCAGGACACGTCGCTGACAAAGTCGATTTTCAGAGCGGAATTCATCAAATACCTCGCAGGGGAAATCGTGCGGGAAAGTTTGCACGATACACCTGCTCCAGATTTTTTGGTGACCATAGCGGCCCCTTCGCGAGCAGGCTCGCTCCCACAGGGCTAGGCATTCCAAATGTGGGAGCGAGCTTGCTCGCGAAGGGGCATCACCAACACCGCCAACTGTCGGTTACAGCAGATTCCCGCCCACCGCCGGCTCAATCTGCGCCCAGTGCGAAGTGTCTTCACGATGCGCCTGCAAATACGGCAACACCGCCGCCAGTAACGGCTCTTTGAACGCCTCCTGAAAACGATGCGCCAGGCCAGGAATCAACTTCAACTGGCTGCCACGAATATGCGCCGCCAGATGGACACCGTGCATCACCGGCAACAATGGATCTGCCGTGCCATGCACCACCAGCGTCGGCACGCGCAATTGGTTGAGCAAGGCCACCCGACTTGGCTCGGCGAGGATCGCCATGATCTGGCGCTTCACACCTTCCGGGTTGAACGCTCGGTCATACGACAGCGCCGCCTGATGCAGCAAGACCTGGCGATCATCGGTAACCGCCGGGCTGCCCAGTGCCGCCAGCAGATCAGCCTGTTGCTCCAGTGCCACCTGACGATTCGCTGCACCGCGTCGCGATAAAAGTTGGACCAGCGCCGCACTCGGTGCCGGCAAACCTTCGGCACCAGAGGTGGTCATGATCAACGTCAGGCTCTCGACCCGCTGCGGCGCCATGGCCGCCATGTGCTGGGCGATCATCCCGCCCATGCTCGCGCCCAGTACGTGGAATTGCTCGATGTGCAACGCGTCCATCAAACCCAGTGCGTCGTCGGCCATGTCCGTCAGGCTGTACGGTGCCGCCACCGGCAGACCGAGCTTGTAGCGCAGCACTTCGAACGTCAGATTGGCTTCCACCGGCGCCTGACGCCAGGTTGACAGGCCGACATCGCGGTTGTCATAGCGAATCACCCGAAAGCCTTGCTGACATAGCGCGACCACCACTTCGTCCGGCCAGTGGATCAACTGCCCACCCAGACCCATGACCAGTAACAACGCAGGATCCGACGCACGACCGATGCTCTGGTAAGCCAGGCTCACCTGCGCCAGGTCGGCATGCTCGGTCGGCACGTTTACATCACAACGCGCCGCCGCCCACGACGACGATCCGAAAAAAATCGCGGCCAACAAAGCCGCGACCGATAAAAAACCCTTAGCCATGAAAAACACCGAAACGCAGAACCCCAGTAGAGCGCGAGTCTGATGAAGTTTGTACAAGTGCGCTGCCACAGTTCGATGACAGTTTGATGAAGAGTGCCGAGCGGTCGTGCGGCGATAACTATGTACCGCCATGGGTTCGCGGGTTTTCAGTTCAATGGTGGCGCCAAGAAGCGGATCCGCCGCTTCACAACTCGAGCCATCGTTGCCATGCCCGACCGTTTTTTGTCCGAACTCTTAGATCCCGGCCCGACGGCCTCATCGCCCTGGGCTCATCTGCCCGACAATCCTGACAGCGCGCTGGCGCTGAGTGCCGCGAACCGATGGCGCGACAGTAGCCAGGCACTGCGTGAACTGGTCGCCGAGGTGCCGACCACTCGAGCGGCCCTCACTCGGTTGCTCGAGCAGAAGCTGGATCTGGGCGAGCCTGATATCGGTTTCCACTTTGCGGCGACCCCGCAACGTCCCGAACATTTCATGGCGATTGTGCAGGCCTGTGCCTTCGTTTTTCAGCAGCCGTTACCAGCGGACACGCTTGACCAGCAATGCCGTGTGACCGGCCTGCCCGCCAGCCATCGACTGTTTGCCCTCACGCCACTGCAATTGCTTGAACGGCTCAAGGGTCTGGACCTGGTCAAGGCGCTGGACGAGGACTGGAATCAATATTGGCAGGCGCGGGCACCCGGTACTCCGGTATCGCGGCGCGAACGCGCCAACCAACTGTATCGCCAGCATTTCGAGGCGACCGTCCTGAGCGCCGTTGCCCAGCGTCGTGTGACGGCTGAACAGCGTATTTCGCTGTTCGCGTTGATGGATGCAACCAGCCATGAGGCGACGGTCACCTGTGAACAGGTTTCGCTGGTGCTGAGCAACGGCAGCAAAGTGAAATTCCCTGCGGCCTGGGTCATCAGCTTTGCCGACCAGCCGCCATTGCACTGGCTGTACCTGCCGCTGCGCCCTGAAGCATTCAAAGGTTTTACCCAACGCAGCGACCTTGAGGCGTGGATGTCCGCTCAGTCGCTGATTCCCAGCGGTTTGCCGCAAACCGGTCTGAGCTTTGAATACGCCCGTAGAGACTTGCCACTGTCCACCGGCATGAGCGACCTGCTGACGCACTTTCGCCAGGCCCGAGTCGATGCCCTGCGTAACGGTAGCGCGGGCAAGTCCGGATTCGCCGAACACGCCAGCAACGCCCTTGATTTCGCTGACCGCGCAGATCGCCAGCGCCAAACCGCTGCCGTGTTCGGTTCCCCCGCCATTACTGACGCCGTCATTGTCGAGGACGCTGAACAGTCGCTGTTCGGCAGTCTTTATGCCGACATTCCCTTGGCCCTGCGTCAGGCCGCTCTCAATCGCCAGCGTGATGCCTTGGAAGCGCGACTGGGTGCATCGGGCGACAGCGCCGCCCTGCAATCGATCGAGGCGTTGCAACTGACGCTGGAAACCGCCGAACAAGCAGCAGACAACGCCGCAATAGCCCTGTTGGGGCGCACACGGCCCCTTGACCTGCTGACGTTTAATCGTCAGTTCACCGCTTTGCATCAGGCGCACAAGACCGGCCTGCAAGCCGAAGCCGACTTGCAACGAGAGCTTGAACAGATCAGCAGCGAAGACCACCAACTGCTCAAGGTTCTGCTCGACCCTGCCACCGCCCTGCACAGCGACTGCGTCGCGGCCAGCCTGGAACTTTCAATGGGCGAACCGCCTGACGGCAGCATGAATGAGACCCTCAACGGTCCGTTTGTCATGATCCGCGCCGCTACGTTGCTCGACCCGACGTCGCCCCACAGCCTGTTGCTTTACTGGCCCGGCACTGGTGGAGGACTGCAGCACTTTGCCAATCGTCAGGCGCTGGAAAGCCAGATGTTCGCGATTACCGAGCCGGCCACCTCGCTGACCCTGCGCTTGAAAAAAATCAGTGGTGACCCACTGCATTACGCGCTGGATCAACTGACCAGTGAGTTCGAAGTGCAGGCCGGCGAAATCCGTGTGCGCTATCCCGAGTCGACAGCGTCCTCCGAGCGCGACAGCCAACTACAGGCCTTGCGCACACGCTTCAGGGGCCTGCTGCAGGTGCCATTACACGCCGCACGAAATCTGGCTTTTGCCCACCTGCTGGAGCAGCACCGCAGCGGCACGCTGGCTACCCGTCTGCCGGCCTGGCAACTCAAGATGTCCACTGACGAGCGCAGCCACCTGAAGGCACAGGTACAGGCCTATATCGCTGCCATGCACCGCAGCCACTCGTTGCTGACGCTGGCCGTGCCGCCGCGTGATGACTTCACCCGTCAGCATCTGTACCAACGCCTGCGTAAGGACTTCTCGGTTGAGGGGACGTTCTCGGTGCTGATCGATCTGCCGGATTCAGCCAGGCTGCAAAAGCAAATGATCGATGGCTCCACCATGACCGCCGCGTATAAGCTGGTTACGGTACCCAGCGCAACTCGCAGCAAGATACCCCTTGAAGAGCTGGCGCAGAACCTCGACAACACACCCTCCATGAGCCTGGAATCGAAGTCCTTGCGCCTGCTGTTCATGAAGGTCGAGGTCACCGCTGCCAATGACCGCACACGAGCGACCTTGAAAAGCGGCATTACCCATGAATACCTGCGCAGGGTCCTGCCGGATCTGGACTTGCCCAAAGCCTACGAGCAAACGATCCGTGACGCCTTCATGGGCGGGCACGGCGAAGCCACATTCGTGCGCGAACATCGCCGTGAATGCCTGCTCGAACCATGGCAACTGATGCTCAAGATGCAGGGCGAATGCGCACGCCTGCAACAGCGGATCAACGACCATGAGTGGCAAATATTCAACATCGCCATTACCGCCGACACCACACAGGCCTGGAACAACGGCGCCAGGCGCATTGTGCTGCTGCCGGCCTTCCTCCGAGCCGGTGGCAAGGACACGCCCAATCAAGGTCCCGTGACGTTGTCCGGTGTAACCTTTATCCAGGAGCAGATCAGCGGGACGACCTTGCTGTATTTGCCGGACGGTCCCGACGACCAGGTTCTGCGTCGTTACGACAGCCTGGAAGACGCCCGCATCGCACTGTTCAGACTGTGCGAGCAAGACTCATGGATCAGCTATCTGTCCGGCCGGGCCCTGCAGGGTGATGTGCGCGCCCATGCACTGCGCCTCGGTCAGGCGATCGAGAAGAAAAATAATGCCATGATTGGCGTCGGCATACCGTGGCCTTCAACCACGTCATTGACCCAGCACCTGCTCAACGTCCACATGGGACGGCTGATCGAGGCGCATCGGGGCACGTCGCGCTCCAACGATGCGCTATACATGGAGCGCTATGCGCTCAAGGGGCCCAGAGCCTTCAACTACTTGAAAATGGCGCTGGGATTACTGCCCCTCATCGGCACCGCGTTTGCCCTTTACGATGCCTGGAGCAGCGCCAATCAGGCCGTGGCGGCTTTTTTGCGTGGCGATGTGGGGGATGGCCTGGCGGAGGTTGAGTCCGTACTGTTGTCACTGATCGACGCGGCCATGGACCTGCTGCCGGGCGAAGCGGCGGTCTCGGCGGTGTCCCGAACGGCCCGCTCGCTGACCCGCGCCCGCCAACTGCGCACGCTGGCACGAAGTGCCGGCGCATTGCATGTGCCCAGCCGCCGTCAGGCGCAGAATCTGGCGGCGCGCTTCTCCGGCTACGAATACGAAAAGCCGATTTCGCTGTCCGGGCAGGAACCGGCCGCCGATGGGCCCTATCGCGGCATCTACCGGCATGCCGACGGCGACTTCATCCTGAGTCAGGGGCGGATCTTCGAAGTTCACCGCAGCCACAAAGCCGACGAATGGCGTTTACGCGGCACAAGTACCAAGACCTATAAACAACCCATTGCTCTGGATGAAAACGGGCAGTGGGATACCTGGTTCGGCGTCTACGGAACCGCTGTCGGCGGGTTGCCTGGTGGCGGAAATGTCGCCGGGTATCTGGTCGATACCGCTGATTCATTCTGGCCACAGGCGATCCGCCAGCGATTGCCTCGCTGGTTGGTGGCCAGTGACACGGCTCGTCATCTGCGCTTGACCCGCGAAGCCGACAACCTGGCCGATCAGCTCCAGGCCAGGGGCGTGGCGAGCGATGCCGCAATCAACCGCTATGGCAGCGCCTCGCCGCAGGACAGGCGGTCCAGGTTGCCGGCGTCCGAAGCCGCCTGTGCCGGCGATATCCAGCTGGCTACCCGACAATACGAAAAACTGGCGGAGTTGATGCCCCTGACCAGGGGCAACAAAAAACGAAGCCTGCTCGAAATACAAAGCAAGTGCGCCTCGTTGCTGACCGATCGCTACTGGCGTCGCGCCTACCACCTCTCCCAAAGCAGCGTCGATGTGATCAACCGGATTGACGAGCTGATGCAGGTGCTCGACAACCTGCCGAGCAATACGCTCGTCCAGCAGTTGGAAATGCTCGAAGACATTCGCTCATTGCGTGTCGATTACCTGCGTCAGCTCAATCAAATGGAACAGCTCAAGGCCGATGCCAATTACTGGTATGAACGCATCCGCATCAAAGCGCACAAAGAAACCAGAACAGCACTGATCGAAGACATCAACACCAAGCACAGTTATGCCAACCTGCTGTATCTGAAAACCGGGCAACGCCTGGAAATCATCAAGCGACATGGCCGAACCGACGATGTTTCCTGGTTTTACTTGAAGGAGCAGGCTCACGAGCTTCGTGCCAATGTCGATCGGGCCCTGTACACGCAATACAACCTGCGCAACAGCAATGCGAGCCGGGTTCAGCGCAGTCAGATTCTGCAGAACTGCCTTGATCTGTACACCCGCTTCCTTCGCGAGATGAAGATCTGGACCTCCACGTATCCGCAACACTTTCACCTGGAGGAAGTGCCGGCGTTGCTGAGCGGGATCGAATGGCTCGCGGAACGGGCCCGCAAAGGCATCATCGAAGAGCCCGCGCCCGTGCCGGTAGGCCAGGCGGTACCAAGCGTGTTCACCACCGCAGACAACCAACTGCTGCACGGTGCCGAGCGCTGGGAACCGACAACGCACAAACATCAATACGTTTCGACCACGCGCGGCGGCTACGAGGAAGTCTGGGAGCAAGGCAGCGATGGCAGCTACCGACTGTTGAACCCGCGAAACACAGAGCCACCGGCCCCCGCATCAATCAGCCTGGCCGCGTTAATGGTCGATGCGCAACGGCGCCTGGATGCCCAGACGGATTACCAGATCAGGGTCGAGACCTACGCCGAGCAGGACATGCTGCCGGTCGACCTTCAGCACATGATGGACAGCGAAGCGACCGAGCTCAATCGGCGCGCCGCCCGCATCGAGACGCTGGCAGCGCAAAACCCGATCATTGCGCAGTTGCGCAACAAGGCCAGCGAACTGACCCTTACCGGCCGGGCTCTGCGTACCCGCCAATCGCTGACCAGCCAAAGACCCACCGATGGCATGCTCGAAGACCTGATCACGCAGAAGGCCGTGGAGATCCGCAAGACCAGTCCGCTGAAAAACCTCGGCAAACGCCACGGCCGCACTGATTACCTGCAAGAGTATGAGATCTGGGATGTAACGCTGTCGCCGGCAGAGCTGCTTTGGTATGCCCACTTCCATTATCGCAGCGCGACCAGAACGTTCAGGGGTTTCGAGAAAGCCCATTTGAAACTGCCTGGCCATCGCTTCCTGACCCATGCGGACGACGCCACCCTGCCCTATGCCGATATTGGCACGCAGTCGGCGGTGCTTGTGCACTTCGAGGCGATCCTGGCTAACGAAGCGATCTAAACCCTGGCTCATCAACCACCAAAAAAGCCAGCCTCACTTATGAGGCTGGCTTTTTTTGCAGGCGTTACGCCAACTGACTGCGCAACTGCCGTGCCGCTGCCACCATGTTGACCAATGCCGCCTCCGTCTCCGGCCATGCCCGAGTCTTCAAGCCGCAATCGGGGTTGACCCACAGTCGCCCGGCTGGAATCCGTTTGACCGCTTTGCTCATCAGCTTGACCATCTCGGCAGTGTCCGGCACCCGTGGCGAGTGGATGTCATAGACGCCGGGGCCGATGTCGTTCGGGTAGTCGAACGCCTCGAACGCATCGAGCAGTTCCATGTCCGAACGCGAGGTTTCAATGGTGATGACATCGGCGTCCATGTCGGCAATCGCCTTGATCACGTCGTTGAATTCGCTGTAGCACATGTGGGTGTGGATCTGGGTGTCGTCCTTGACACCGGATGCCGTCAGGCGGAACGCCTCGACCGCCCAGTCCAGGTATTCCTGCCATTGCGCGCGGCGCAGCGGCAAGCCTTCGCGGAACGCGGCTTCGTCGATCTGCACGATCTTGATTCCGGCGCGCTCCAGATCCACCACTTCGTCACGCAGGGCCAGCGCCAGTTGTTGCGCCTGGACTTTGCGCGAGACGTCTTCGCGGGGAAACGACCACATCAGCATGGTCACAGGGCCGGTGAGCATGCCTTTCATGACTTTGTCGGTCAGGCTCTGTGCGTAGGTGATCCAGTCCACCGTCATCGCCTGCGGACGGCTCAGGTCACCGTAAATCACTGCCGGTTTGACACAGCGCGAACCGTAGCTTTGCACCCAGCCGAACCGGGTGAACAGGTAACCATCGAGCTGTTCGGCGAAATACTCGACCATGTCATTGCGCTCGGCTTCACCATGCACCAGCACGTCCAGCCCCAGACGTTCCTGCACCTGTACGGCGTGGCGGATTTCACTGCGCATGGCGTCGTGGTAATCGTTGGCCGACAGCTTGCCCTGCCTGAACGCCTGACGTGCCAGACGGATGGAACCGGTCTGCGGGAACGAGCCAATGGTTGTGGTCGGAAACGTCGGCAATTGCAGACGCGCCTGTTGTTGGGCGATGCGTGTGGCAAACGGTGAATGACGCTGACTGTCACTGGCATTGACTGCGTTGATGCGGGCCTGCACCTGGGCTTTATGAATGCGTGGCGAGTGCGCACGGTTGCGCGCAATGGTGCGACTGGCCTCCAGCGCGGTGCGTACGTTGGCCGCTTGCGGATCATTCAGCGCATCACGCAGAACGGCGATCTCGCCGCACTTCTGCACGGCAAAGGCCAGCCAGCTTTTCAGTTCCGGATCGAGTTTGTCTTCACGCTCGACATCCACCGGGCTGTGCAGCAACGAACAGGAACTGCTGACCCACAGGTTGTCGCCGAACCGCTCCTGCGCCGGTTGCAATTGCGCCAGCGCCTGCTCCAGTTCGCAGCGCCAGACGTTGCGCCCATTGACCAGACCGACCGAGAGAATCTTGTAAGCAGGCAGACGATCAAGCACCTGCCCCAATTGCTCCGGCGCCCGCACCGCGTCGATATGCAGCCCCTGCACCGGCAGACCTACAGCCAGGCCGAGGTTGTCTTCAAGGCCACTGAAATACGTCGCTACCAACTTTTTCAACGGCGAGTACTGCAGGATGTGATAGGCGCGTTCAAAGGCATTTTTCCATGCCTGAGGCAGATCCAGGGTGAGGATCGGTTCGTCAATCTGCACCCATTCCACGCCTTGCCCGGCAAGACGAACAAGGATTTCGTTGTAGACCGGCAGCAAGCGCTCAAGCAGATCGAGCTTGTCGAAATCTTCGCCTTTCGCCTTGCCCAGCCACAGGTAAGTCAGCGGGCCGATGATCACCGGTTTGACGTTGTGGCCCAGCGTCCTGGCTTCTTCGACTTCGTCGAACAACTGCTCCCAACTCAGCTTGAACTGTTGGTCAGCGCTGAACTCCGGGACCAGATAGTGGTAGTTGGTGTCGAACCATTTGGTCAGCTCTTGCGCATATTGCGTTTGGCCGTATTCGCCGCCGCAGCAGCTGGTCGTCGCGCCTCGGGCCATGGCGAACAGGGTGTCGAGGCTCGGCTGACCATGCTCGTCGCGCACGCTGGCGAAACGCTCAGGGATCACGCCGAAGGTCAGCGAGTGGGTCAGCACCTGGTCATACCAGGCGAAGTCGCCGACCGGCACCAAATCGATGCCCGCATCCTTTTGCAATTGCCAGTGAGTTGCGCGCAGATCACGGCCGACCTTGTTCAAGGCAGCCTGGTCGAGATCGCCTTTCCAGAAGGCTTCGAGGGCTTTCTTCAGTTCGCGGTCGGCGCCAATGCGCGGGAAACCAAGGGTGTGGGCCACGGCCATGTCGAATGTGCTCCATTGAGTAAAAGATGGCGCCATTGTCGACAGCCAAGCCAACATGAGACAAACTCAACCTTTTCGTGTTGATCACAAGTTTTACTCATGGAGCCAATCGGTGCTTGAAATACGTCACCTGAAAACCCTGCACGCACTGCGCGAAGCCGACAGTCTGGTGGATGCTGCCGACCGTTTGCACCTGACCCAATCGGCGCTGTCCCACCAGTTCAAGGAACTGGAAGAGCGCATGGGCATGCAATTGTTCGTGCGCAAAACCAAACCGGTACGTTTCACCAGCGCCGGTCTGCGTCTGTTGCAACTGGCCGACGCGACACTGCCACTGCTGCGCGCCGCCGAGCGTGACATCGCTCGACTGGCCGGTGGCACCGCCGGTCGTTTGCACATGGCCATCGAATGCCACAGCTGTTTCCAGTGGCTGATGCCAACCATCGACCAGTTCCGCGATGCCTGGCCGGAGGTTGAACTCGACCTCGCTTCGGGTTTCTCTTTTGCACCGCTGCCGGCCCTGGCCCGTGGCGACCTGGATCTGGTGGTGACCTCCGACCCACTGGAAATCGCCGGCATTACCTATGTACCGCTGTTCACCTACGAAGCGATGCTGGCAGTGGCCAACCAGCATGCACTGGCAAGCAAACCGTACATCGTTCCCGAAGACTTGCTGACTGAAACATTGATCACCTACCCGGTGGAACGTGACCGTCTCGACATCTTCACGCGCTTCCTGGAACCGGCCGACATCGAGCCGGCGCAGGTGCGCACCTCAGAACTGACGGTGATGATGATGCAACTGGTCGCCAGCGGCCGTGGCGTCTGCGGCATGCCGCACTGGGCACTGCACGAATACAGCTCGCGCGGTTATGTGAAGGGCAAACGCTTGGGGGAAAAAGGCTTGTTCGCAACGTTGTACGCGGCGATTCGCACCGACATGCTCGATGCACCGTACATGCGCGATTTTCTCCTGACGGCCAAGGACACATCGTTCTCGACCCTGGACGGTGTCAGCGCGGTTCGCTGAACCCTGTGGGAGCGAGCTTGCTCGCGAAGGCGTCGGGTCAGTCAATCTCGTTGTTGAATGCTCTACCGCATTCGCGAGCAAGCTCGCTCCCACAAGGGCGGGGTGATATCAGAGCTTTCTCCACATATGGATCTTGTCGAAGTAGTCTTCACCCACCCGCACTGCCAGTGGTTCGAGGCCGAACTGGACGAAGCCGCAGCGCTGGTAGAGATTGAACGCGGCGTCATTGCCAGCCGTGACGGTCAATTGGATGAGTTTCAACGCCGGATGGGTTTGCGCTTCGGCAATGGCCGCCTGCACCAGTTCGAGCCCCAAACCGTGCTGACGAAAATCGGCTGATACGTACATGCCAAACAGGGTGGCCTTATGGCGGGCCTTCTCGCGAGGCTCAAACGCCAGCCCGACAATCCCGGCCAACGTGCCGGCTTCAAACGCGCCAAGCACCACATCGAGTTTGCTGGTCAGGCGCCCTTCCCACCAGCTCAACGGCATCACCGCGCGCTCACGCACGCTGGAAGTGAACGCCTGCGGATGTCGGTCATACGCTTCGAGCATCAGTTCGCGGTAAGCCAGGGCATGACTGGCGCCCAACCGTTCGATCCACATGTTCAAGCCGTCCTGCGTTGCTCAAGCATCAGCCGTACAGCGAGGCCGCCGAGGACAAAGCCCATGAAGTAACGCTGCAGCGCCAGCCATGTCGGGTTACGCACGAACCACGACGCTATGCCCGCCGCGAACAACGCGATCAGCAGGTTGACGCTGAAACTGACACTGATCTGCGTCAGGCCGAGAATGATGCTTTGGGTGAACACCGAACCGTGTTCGGGCGTGATGAATTGCGGGAATACCGAAAGGTAGAACACCGCAATTTTCGGGTTCAATGCGCTGGTCAGAAAGCCCATGGTGATCAGCTTGCGCGACGAGTCCGCCGGCAATTGCTGCGCCTCGAAGGGCGAGCGCGCCCCCGGTTTGACCGCTTGCCAAGCCAGCCACAGCAGGTACAGCGCACCGGCCCATTTCAACACTTCATAGGCCATCGGCACCGCCAGAAACACGGCGGTCAAACCCGCCGCTGCCGCAAACAGGTGCACAAAGAACCCCGCCACCACGCCCAGCAACGACGTCACCCCGGCCTTGCGCCCCTGACAGATCGAACGCGAGATCAGGTAGATCATGTTCGGCCCCGGCGTCAGCACCATCAGCAGTGCAGCAGCGGCGAAAATCAGCAGGTCTTGTAGCGGGATCATGGCAAAGTCCTTTGCGAGGATGATCAGGCGATGGCCGTCAATGACTGGCGATAAAACGGCAGGATCAGGTCGCGTGTCAATGGCGCCAGATCGACCGCAGGATCAGTGGTGGGATCGACCCAGATCACTTCTTCGATTTCAGCAGCCGGGATCACGTCAGTGTCGATCGTCAGTTGAAAGATCTGCGCCTGAACGACAAACCCCGGTTCGTTGGCGGCAGGCGCCGAGAACTGCCCGAGAAATGCAGCCTGCGCCGGGTCGATCTGCAAACCCAGCTCTTCTTCCAGCTCACGCGCCAGTGCGTGCACCGGCAACTCGTGCGCTTCGATCTTGCCGCCCGGTTGCATGAACGCCGTGGTGCCGCGTTTGCGCACCAACAGAGTGTGGCCTGCGGGATTGAGCACCAGCGCGGCGGCGATACGAATGAGGTTTGCAGAGACAACGGATGCAGAGGTCATGGGTCAGCCACCGGCCTGGAAAAACCGCAAGGATCCCATGCCCGGCCCCATGACGTCACCTCACCGATCATTCGCCAAGCGCCTTGAGCGTGGCTTCAACCTCCTCCGGCACCTTGACGAAAATCGTGTACTTGCCGCCCTCCATGGCTTCGAACGCAATCAGTTTTTCCACTAGCAGCGCGCTGAGCACCTTGCCGGCGTTGAGCAGCAGCATGCCGTTATCGGCATTGAGGTTGCGCGCCAGAATCATCCCCGCCGCCAGATCCCGAGTGGACAGCACCTTGACCGACGGATCGGCCAACGTCACGTCGCTGAGGAATGCCGCACACACCTGAATGAAATCTTCGACCAGATCAGGATCGTACAAACGCCCGGCGTACTGGCGCAGGTACAGCAGCGCTTCATCGCTGTTCATCTGCCGCTCGAGGATCAGCCCGCGCTGCAACTCGACGAAATCCACCGCCAGTTTCAGCAAGCGTGAACCGAACGGAATGCCCTCGCCCTTGAGCCGGTCGGGAAACCCGCTGCCATCCCAGCGCTCCTGATGATGGAGGATCAGACGCGCCGCATCTTTCATCGGGTCGAGCGTCATGAGCAACGATTCGCTCTGCTTCGGGTAACTGCGATAGCGCTCGCGTTCGGTATGGCGCAGCAGATCCGAGGGCGTGATCATCATCGCGTCGGTCCAGCTCAGCTTGCCGATGTTGTACAGCGCCGCAGCCATGGTCAGATCACGGCTGGTGGCCTCGTCCAGGCCGTGCTGTTCGCAGTAGCTGCGCACCAGTTCGATGATCTGCCGGTTGGTCTGCTTGGCAGGTGGCAAGCGCAGATTGGCCAGCAGCGAAAACACTTCTGTGCCGGTGACATAGCTGTGTTTGAGCTCTTCGTACGCCAGATCGAGCATGTCGGCGGTTTGCTGCAGTTCGGCGGTGCGCGCCGCGACATGCTTTTCCAGGGTGCTGTTGAGCAGTTTGAGCTGCTCGTTCTGCACCTGGTTCAAGCGTTCCAGACGCTCGCGCTCCTGCTCGGAATGCTGGTGTTCGAGGGACTGGCGCAGAATCAGCAGCAGCTCTTCGTCATTCCACGGTTTGCTGATGTAACGGTGAATCTGCCCGTCATTGATGGCTTTGATGATCGCCGCCGGGTCGGCATATCCCGTGAGCATGATCCGCGCAGTCGCCGGATAACGCTCACGGACATGCGCCAGTAACGAGGCACCGTCCATGCCCGGCATGCGCGCATCGCTCACCACCAGGTTCACCGGCTGCTGCGCGAGGATCTCCAGCGCCTGGGCGCCGCTGGTCGCCAACAGAAGATCGTAGGGTTGGCCGCGTAACAGGCGACGCAGGCTGTTGAGGATCGACTCCTCGTCATCGACCAGCAGCACTGTGGGTCGATGCGCCGGCATCGGCGCGGATAGCTCTTCCATGGCATGGCCTCAAGCAAACAGGGAAATAACGACGCACCGACCCAACGCTTCGCCGGTCCGCGCCTGAGTCCAAGGCTAGATGATTTTGGCTGGCCTTCACGTCGATCTTTGTCCGGGGCCGAAAGCGCAGTACCGGGGAGCCGACTATGCTGAACACAGCGCAAGACTCCATCGGCTGATACAAACAGGCAAATGGCGAGGGAAAAGGATGCCCCGGATCACCACAGCATGCCTCCCCACGGGTGGCGCGGCATGACAATGCCAACCGTGCACATCAATCGCCGCGTGCTGATCGTTGACGACAGCCCGGCGATCCATGGCGATTTCGCCAAGATTCTCAGCCCGGTCATCCCCGGCGACGATGGTTTGGGCGAAACCGAGAATCTGTTGTTCGGCACCCCGTCTGCAAAACAATCCCAACATTTCGAGCTGGACTCGGCGTTTCAGGGCCGCGAAGCGCTGGACAAACTCGAAGCCGCGCTGGCTGAAAACCGCCCCTACGCCATGGCTTTCATCGACATGCGCATGCCGCCGGGCTGGGATGGTCTGGAAACCATCGAACGGCTGTGGCAGGTCGACCCCAAGCTGCAAGTTGCGCTGTGCACGGCCTATTCCGATTATTCGTGGGAGGATATTGACCAGCGTCTGGCGCTGAACGACCGGTTGCTGATCCTGAAAAAGCCCTTCGACGCCATCGAGATCCGCCAGATGGCCAGCGCCCTCACAGTCAAATGGCAGATGACCGAAGACGCCGAACTGAAGATGAGCTTGCTGGAGCAAGCGGTGCAGGAACGCACGCGTGAGCTGTCGGACGCCAACGTGATCGTGCAGAACAGCCCGACCATTCTTTATCGTCTGCGCGGCGAACCTTCGTTTGCGCTGATGTACATCTCCCACAACATTACCCGTTACGGCCACGTCGCCGCCGACCTGGTGGGTTCACCCGACTGGGCACAGGCACTGATTCATCCGGACGATCAGGCGAACGTCGATGCGGCCATGGCCCGGGTGCTGGATCGGCATGCGTCGGGCGCGTCCATCGAATTCCGCATGCGCACCGGTCAGGGCACCTGGCGCTGGGTGGAAAACCGCTACATCCCGGTGCGCGATCAGGACGGCCGACTTCTGGAAGTCGAAGGCATCATCCTCGACATCACCGAACGCCGCCTGGCCGAGGAAAAACTGGCCTTGCTGGCGCGCTCCGATGGCCTGACGGGCCTGGCCAATCGCGCCACGCTGATCGAGCGCCTGCATCAGGCGTTCGCCGCCGCGCGACGGGGTGCCATGCCGTTCGCGGTGTTCTATCTGGACCTTGACCATTTCAAGCGGATCAATGACACCCTGGGCCACCCGGTGGGCGACCTGCTGCTGCAGGAAGTCGCCCGGCGCATCAAGTCCGGCGTACGGGAAAGCGACGTGGTAGCGCGCCTGGGCGGCGACGAGTTCGCGATCCTGCAACTGGACGTCAGCGACCCGACCCAATCGGCCACGATGGCTGCCAACATCCGCGACACGCTGCTGGCGCCCTACCTGCTGGCCGGCAATGCGCTGCATATTTCGGTGAGCATCGGCATCAGCAGTTACAGCGACCTCAGCCTCGATGCCGACACGCTGCTCGGGCAGGCCGACATGGCGCTGTACCGCGCCAAGGAAATGGGCCGCAACCAGTACCACTTCCACTCCGAGGAAATCTCTCGGGAAGTGGCCGAACGCATGACCCTCGTCAGCGAATTGATGACCGCCCTCGAGGGCAATGAGCTGATGCTGCGGTATGCGCCGGATGTCGATCTGCACAGTGGCAGGATTCTCGGCATGGAGGCACAAGTCCTCTGGCAGCATCCCCGTCGCGGCCTGCTGTCGGCCGCCGACTTCGTGCCGATCGCGGAGAAAACCGGCGCGATCATTCCGCTCGGGCACTGGGTGCTGGATCACGCCTGCCACCAGATGCATCTGTGGCGTAACGAAGGCGTCGCGCCGCCGGTGATGGCGATCAAACTCTCGCTGGCCCAACTCAAGAGCGGCCCCGAGCTGATCTACAACGTGCTGCGCACCACCGCCCGCTGGGAACTCGCCCCCTGGGACCTGCGCTTCGATGTAACCGAGGCCACACTGGCCCAGACCAAGTGGACACACAACGACGCGTTGCCGCGCCTGCGGGAACTGGGCGTGAGTATTGCCATCGATGATTTCGGCACCGAATACTCCTCGTTCGACTACCTGAAAACCTACCGGGTCAATCACCTCAAACTGGCGCAGAGTTTCGTCGACAGTGCTGCCCACGATGTCGCCGGTGCCAATGCCCTGCGCGCGATCGTCAACTTCGCCCGGGACCTGGACATCGGCATCATCGCTGAAGGCCAGCCGTCGTCGGATCAGCCTTGCACACCACCCGCCGCGCCCCCGCTGCCGAGCGCCCGGGGCATGTATTTCAGTGCAGCGGTCAGCGCCGAACAGGCCGGGCATTTGCTCAAGGACAGTGCCCGTCTGGCGCCAAGGGAGGACGAGGCATGAAAGCGCCTTTTCCCCAGACCAACCGGCGCATCCTGATCATCGACGACACGCCGGCGATCCACGATGACTTTCGCAAGATCCTCGCCCCGCAGGTGGCGGACGCCGTCGATTTGCAGCAACTGGAACAGACGCTGTTCGGCAGCCAACAGACGCCGCGCCTGAGCTTCCAGCTCGACTCCGCCTATCAGGGCCAGGAAGCCTTGGTACTGGTCAACCGCGCACTGGCCAGTGGCAATCCCTACGCCCTCGCCTTTATCGACATGCGCATGCCGCCGGGCTGGGATGGCCTGGAAACCATCGAGCAACTGTGGCGGGTCGACCCGAACCTGCAAATCGCCCTGTGCACGGCGTACAGCGACTACAGCTGGGAAGCGATGGCCGAACGGCTGGAGTTCGGCGACCAGTTGCTGATCCTGAAAAAGCCGTTCGACAGTCTGGAAATCCGTCAGATGGCCAACGCCCTGACCTGGAAATGGCAACTGGCACAGGACGCGGCGCTGAAGATGCTCAGCCTTGAGCGAACCATCGAAGCGCGGGTGCACGAACTGCTCAAGGTCTCGCACCTGCTGCAATACGACAGCCTCACGGAACTGCCCAACAGCACCCTGCTCGGTGATCGCCTGAGCCAGGCCATGGCGGTGTGCCGCCGGCATGACAAACAACTGGTGGTGATGTTTCTCGGCCTCGATCGCTTCAAGCGCATCAACAATGCGCTGGGCCATCCGGCGGGTGACGAGATGCTCAAACGGGTCGCCCGGCAACTGTTGTCCTGCGTACGTGATTCGGACTCAGTGTTTCGCTACGGCTCCGATGAGTTCGTGGTGATCCTCGGCGACATCAACCACCCTCAGCAAACCCACGGCATCGCAGAAAAACTCCTCGCCGCCATTCGCCTGCCGCAGACAATTGCCGGCCACGACGTCAGCGTTACCGCCAGCGTCGGCATCAGCGTCTACCCGGATGACGGCCTCGAAGCCACCGAGCTGATCAAGAAGGCCGAGACCGCGATGCGCAACGTCAAGGAACAGGGCCCCGACAGCATCGGCTTCTTCATCGAAGCCATGAACCAGCACGCCCGGGAACAGCACAGCATCGAGTCGGGCATTCGCCGAGCGCTGAAAGAGCATGAATTCGTCCTGCACTATCAGCCGAAAATCGACCTGCGCACGGCCGCCGTAGTGGGTGCCGAAGCACTGGTGCGCTGGCAAAAACCGGGGCATGGCTGGGTCTATCCGGCGGACTTCATCCCGGTGGCCGAGGACAGCGGTCTGATCGTGCCGCTGAGCAAATGGGTGCTGGCGGAGGCCTGTCGGCAGACCCGCGCCTGGCAACTGGCCGGACTGCCGCCGATCCGTATGTCGGTCAACACCTCGCCGATCGATTTTCGCCAGCGTGACTTTGTCGCCGGCATCGAGCGCGTACTGGAACAGACAGGTCTGGCGCCCGAGTGGCTGGAACTGGAAATCACCGAAGGCGTGCTGATGCAAAACGTCGAGGCGACGATGGCTGCGCTCAATCGCCTGAAGGGGCTGGGCACGCGTCTGGCCATCGATGACTTTGGCACCGGCTATTCCAGCCTGAGCTACCTGCGGCGGTTTCCCATCGACGTGCTGAAGATCGACCAGTCGTTCATTCGCAACCTGTGCAACGACCGCAGCGATGCCGCGCTGGTCAGCGCGATCATCAACCTGGGCAAGAGTCTTGGCCTGAACGTCATCGCCGAGGGCATCGAAACCGCCGAACAACTGGCGTTTCTCAAGGCCCATCACTGCGAAGAAGGCCAAGGTTACTTTTTCAGCAAAGCGCTGCCGGCAGATGCGTTTGCACGCTTGCTGGCCGGCACGCAACCCGCGCCGTGGACGATGGGATCAACACTGTGAAACCGGCCTTGAGTCAGGGAGACAATTGCCAATGAAGCTTTTCCACCACGCCATGGCGTTACTGCTGTGCGGACTCTGTGTCAGCGCCAGTGCCGAGCCACTGGACGAGCCGCTAAAACCGTTGCCCGCAATGCCGTCGCAGGATGCCCGGCACGTGGAACTCGGTCGACGGCTATTCCACGAGCCACGCTTGTCGATCAACAACACGCTGTCCTGCGCCAGCTGCCACCAACTGGACAAGAACGGTGCCGACAGCCGCGCCTTGTCACTGGGCTTCGACGGCAAACCGGTGGCCGTCAACACCCCGACCGTGTTCAACGCGGCCCTCAACTTTCGCCAGTTCTGGGATGGCCGGGTCGAAACGCTGGAGGAACAAAGCAACATCGTCATCACCAGCCCCCATGAAATGGGCAGCGACTGGAAGACGGTCATCGAGCGGCTCGGTCAAAACCCCGACTATCGCCGCGACTTCGCCGCCATCTTCCCGGACGGCGTGACCCAGGCCAATATCCAGCAGGCGCTGGCCAGTTTTGAACGCACCCTGCTGACGCCCGATTCGCGCTTCGATCAATACCTGCAAGGCAATACCGACATCCTCACCCTGGAAGAAAAGTACGGTTACCAGCGCTTCAAGGAGTACGGCTGCATTGCCTGCCATCAGGGGGTGAATATCGGCGGCAACATGTTCCAGAAGTTCGGCGTGTTCGGCGATTACATAGTCGATCGCGGCAACCCGACCGTGGCCGATCAGGGCCGCTTCAACGTGACCGGTGACGAAGCGGACCGGGCCGTGTTCAAGGTGCCGAGCCTGCGCAATGTCGCGATCACCGCGCCGTACTTTCACGACGGTTCGGCCCCCACCCTCGAACGCGCCGTGGATGTGATGTTCCAGTACCAGTTGGGGCGCATGCCAAGCGCTGAGGACAAACGGTTGATCATGCTGTTTCTCACAACCCTGACCGGCCAACGGGAAGACAAACCATGATCAACATCTCGCGGCGACGCAGCCTGCTGTTGCTGACCCTGGTCGCCCTGGCGCTGGCATCGATTCTGCTGTTTCTGTACTTGAAATCCAGCTCTGACCAGAGCATGACGTACACCGAATCACGGGATCTGATCCGGCAGATCAAACAGCAGAACTCGCTGTGGGAAAACGAGGTTCTCAAGGCGCGAGTGGCGCTGACTCACAACTACGATCCGCTGGTGTCGCCGATGAACGAGATGAACCGGCTCTGGGCGCGCTTCGAAGCGATCGAGTCCGGGCACGGGCGTAAAGACTCGGCGCAATGGAACGAAGCTCACGAGCGTTTCCTGCAGGCGATGCAGGAAAAGACCCGGCTGGTCGAACAGTTCAAATCGCATAACGCGCTGTTGCGCAACTCTCTGGCCTTTTTGCCCACCGCAGAAGACGACATCCAGCAGCAATTGGCCAGCCTGTCGGACTTCGATAAATTGCAGCTGCAGAACATCACTACCGACACCTACGACCTGCTGCTCAGTGCCCTCGAATTCGCCCAGGTCACCTCTGACAACCTGGCGGCCGATATCGAGGTTGGCCTGAACAAGCTGAAGGTGAATGCGCAACGCCTGCCGCTCGCGTTTCAGACTCCGATCAAAATCTTGAGCAGCCATATCTCACTGATTGCTCGCGAACAGCCACTGGTCAATCAATTGCTCGATAGCATCGAAAACATTCCCGTGGCCGACAGTCTCGACAACATCACCACCATGCTTGATCACGATCAGCAGCGCGCCGATCAGATCGACCGGCAATATCACTTCTACCTGCTGTTGTTTTCGGTGCTGTTGATGCTGTCGCTGGTATGGCTGGCCATCCGCCTGATCGGCAGCTTCGCCGAGATCAACCGGGTCAACAGTGAACTGCAATCGGCCAACGATGCGCTGGAACAAAGAGTCGAAGAACGCACCCGGGAACTGCGGGACGCCCAGAGCGAACTGCTCGGCGCGGCACGTCAGGCCGGCATGGCGGAAATCGCCACCAATGTGCTGCACAACGTCGGCAACGTGCTCAACAGCGTGAACATCTCCAGCGACCTGATCACGCGCAAGCTGCGCAGCAGCAAGAGTCAAGGCCTGGGCAAAGCCATGCAATTGATCAACGAACACCCGGATGACCTCGGCGGGTTCCTCAGCGAAGACGCCAAAGGCAAATTGCTCCCGGGCTACCTCAACCAACTGGTGGTCGCGATTGCCCAGGAACAGCAGGAAATGCTCGACGAATTGCACCAGATGAACAAAAGCGTCGATCACATCAAGGACATCGTCGCCACCCAGCAATCCTATGCCGGCGCCAACAGCATGACCGAGCCATTGTTCATCAACGAGTTACTGGAAGACGCGTTGCGCATGAACGCCGGGGCACTGACCCGCCACCACGTCACGGTGGTCCGGGAATACGCCGACGTGCCGCAGGTGATGGGCGACAAACACCGCTTGTTGCTGATTCTGATCAACCTGATCAGCAACGCCAAATACGCCATGTCCGACCTCAGCAACCGCCCCCGCACCATGACCCTGGCGGTCAGAATCGTCGATGACAACTTCCTTGAAATCAGCGTCAAGGATGACGGCGAAGGCATCGCCCCGGAAAACATGACGCGGATCTTTGCCCACGGTTTCACCACCCGCAAGGAAGGCCACGGCTTCGGTCTGCACAGCTGCGCCCTGGCGGCCATCGAAATGAACGGCCACCTCACTGCGCACAGCGACGGCCCGGGCCAGGGTGCGTTGTTCACCTTGCAGATCCCCCTGATCAGCGTCACGGAGAACGCATGAGCGAGCTGTCGAACCGCCGCATTCTGCTGATCGACGACATGCCGTCGATCCATGAAGACTTTCGCAAGATTCTCGCGCCGCCGGCAGCGCAATCAGTGGAGCTGGACCAGATGGAGGCGGCTCTGTTTGGCGCCCAGGTTCGCGCCGAACGTCCGCCGTTCGAGCTGGACTCGGCCTACGGCGGCGAGGAAGGTTTGGCCAAACTGATACAGGCCCAGGCAGAACAACGCCCCTACGCGCTGGCCTTTGTCGACATGCGCATGCCCGACGGTTGGGACGGCGCGAAAACCATTGAACATCTGTGGCAACAGGACCCGCAGCTGCAAGTAGTGGTCTGCACCGCCTACTCGGATTATTCCTGGGATGAACTGCTGGAGCGCTTGCAGGCGCATGACCGCTTGCTGATTCTGAAGAAGCCGTTCGACAACATCGAAGTGCAGCAGATGGCCAACACCCTGCTGACCAAATGGCAGATGACCGAACGCGCGTCATTGCAAATGCATCACCTGGAACATCTGGTCGATCAACGCACCGCCCAGTTCAAGCAGGCCAGTGAAGAACTGCAGCGGGAAATCGATGAGCGCAAGCAACTGGAAAGTCAGTTGGTGCAGTCGGAAAAACTTGCTTCACTGGGGCAAATGGCGGCGGGCGTAGCCCATGAAATCAATAACCCGATCGGTTTCATCTCCTCCAACCTCGGCACGCTGGACGGCTACTTCAAACAATTGCTCAGCGTACTCGATGCCTGGCAGACGCTTGGGCCAACGCCAGACAGCGAGTCAGTGGCGCGGCTTGAGCAATTGCGCAAAGACGCCGATCTGGATTTTCTCCTCGAAGACATCCCGGTGCTGATCCGCGAATCCAAGGAGGGCATTGGCCGCGTCGGACAGATCGTCAAGGACCTGAAGGACTTCTCCCGGGTCGATAGCCATCAGCAATGGCAGTGGGCCAATCTGCAGCAAGGCATCGAGTCGACCCTGAACATCGTCGCCAGCGAACTCAAGTACAAGGCCGACCTGATCAAGGAGTATCAACCCCTGCCGGACATCGAATGTCTGCCGTCGCAAATCAATCAGGTGATCATGAACCTGGTGGTCAATGCGGCGCAGGCCATGGGCCCTGAACGCGGCACCATCACTTTGCGCACCGGGCAGCAACAAGACACGGCGTGGGTGGAAGTCGCCGACACCGGCGCGGGGATTGCGCCGGAGATCCTGCAGAAAATCTTCGATCCGTTTTTCACCACCAAACCGGTCGGCCAGGGCACCGGGCTTGGCCTGTCCCTGTCCTACGGCATTGTGAAAAAGCACGGTGGCGATATTTCGGTACGCAGCGAACCGGGGGTAGGCACGACCTTTCGCGTCGAGTTACCGATGCGTCAGAGCCGGCCCGCTGCGTGAAGGCGCCTCAGGTCGCTTCCTGGAAATCCATTTCCGGCGGCTGACGACGGAAGCCACCGGTGAGCACCGCGAGGTAAACCACACCCACCGCCAGCCAGCTCAAACCCAGATAAATCGCCAGATGATCGAGGCTGACCATCAGCCACAAATCCGCGACCAGACCAATAAATGGAAAGAGCAGAAACAGCACCAGTTCACGCAGGCCTTTTTTCTCACCGCCGATCCAGTAATGAAAGATCACCGACAGGTTGACCAGACTGAACGCCAGGAAAGCACCGAAGTTGATGAACGAAGTTGAGGTGGTCACATCGAGTTTTAGCGCCAGCAACGCCACCACGGCACACAGCAGGATGCTATTGACCGGAGTACCGAAGCGCGCGTGCAAGGTGCCGAAGAATGATTTCGGCAATACACCGTCACGGCCCATGGCGAACAGCAGTCGCGAGCCACTGGCCTGTGCCGACAGCCCCGAGGCGAACTGGCCGACAATCAGACCGATCAGGAAGATCGACACAAACAGATCACCGCCAATATTGCGGGCGATTTCATAGGCGGCCGAATCGACACTGTCGAACTGAAACGACGGGTGCGCGATCTGCACGAAATACGAAACACCGACGAAGATCAGTCCGCCGATCAGTGTGATCAACATGATCGCCCGTGGGATGGTGCGGCGTGGGTCGCGGGTTTCTTCGGTCAAGGTACTGACCGCATCGAAGCCGAGGAACGAATAGCAGGCAATCGCCGCGCCGCTCATGATCAGCGGCATTTGCATGTCGCCATTGAAGAACGGCTTGATCGACCACAACGGCGTGCTCGCATCGCCACCGGTGTAGTGCACGCAGAGCGCGACGAAAGCAATCAGCACCAGAAACTGCACCAGCATCAGCAAGGCGTTGATGCCGTTGGCCAGTTTCAGACCGATGATGTTGATCGCGCTGGTGATGCCGATAAACGCCAGCACCCAGATCCATTGCGGGATCGACGGGAATGCCGAAGCGAGATACGCCGCACCGATCAGCCAGATCGCCATGGGTAAAAACAGGTAATCGAGCAGCACCGCCCAACCGGCGATGAAACCGAGCTTGGGGCTGATCGCCTTGCGCACGTAGCTGTAGGCGGAACCGGCGACCGGGAATGCGGCGGCCATGCGCCCGTAGCTCATCGCGGTGAAGAACATCGCGATCAGTGCCGCCAGATACGCGGCGGGGACCATGCCGGCGGTGGATTGGGCGAGGATGCCGAAGGTGCCGAGGACAATGATCGGCGTCATGTAGGCGATGCCGAACAGCACCACCGACCCTAATGAAAGGGTGCGTTGCAAACGAGCCATGGGCGACTTACTCCGAATTTTATTGGATTTATGGCAGAGCCGGGTTCGGCGAATGTTTTCGGGTTGGTTTTGTTGTTCTGGTGTTGTTTGAGTTTTAGGTTCGACTTGAAATCTTTTCCCCCTCACCCCAGCCCTCTCCCCCAAGGGGTAGAGGGGAAAGGGAGCAGATCTCCGTGGGTTTCAAATCCTGAGTTCGACTCGAGTTCGCAGTTTCAAACCCTGCGCCCAATTCGAATTCGCAGTTTCAAATCCTGAGTTCGATTCGCAGTTTCAAATCCTGAGTGCGGCTCGATATTTCAGGTCGGCGTACCTCGGACAATCAACTCGGTCAGTCCCCTCTCCCTCCGGGAGAGGGCTAGGGTGAGGGCAGCGGTCAACGGCGTGGAATCAACAATTCACGAACACCATCGCCGCGCTCCACCTCCTCCCCCGGCAACTTCAGGCGCTGGTCATCCAGATAGCGGTAATCCTTGCGCGCAATCTCTAACCGGTCGAAATCCAGCTCAACACTGAACTGCCCTTCTTCCCGTCCGGCCTCAAACAGCAACGTCCCCAGTGGATCCACCAGCGCACTGCCACCCGCGAACATCAAACCGTCATCCCCAGCCTCGACGCGATTGACCATCAACGCAAACGCCTGATTCTCCTGCGCGCGGGCCATGATCGCGGTGCGGTGAGTCGACGCGTACGGGTCCATGTTGCCGTTGGTCACAATGAGCAATTCCACACCCAGTTGCGCCAGGGCACGGGCCGACTCCGGAAACTCGATGTCGTAGCAAATCAACAAACCGACACGCACGCCGTGCCACTCGCACGTGGCGTAACGGTCGCCCGCCTCGAACACACCGCGATCCGACGCCCACAAATGCGTCTTGCGGTATTTCAGCGCAATGCCTTCAGGGGTGATCAGCAGCGTGGTGTTGTAGAAGCGACCCTTGTCGTTTTCGGCCATGCCGATCACCACGGCGATATTGCGTTCGCGCGCGGCGGCCAGCACGGCGCTGACGGTCGGACCATCCAGCGGTTCGGCGGTGTGCGCGACGGTCTCGGCCGTCGGGAAGCCCATCAAATGGGTTTCCGGGAACACGATCAGCTGCGTGTCCGGCGCACACGCGGCAATCGCTGCCAGTGCGCGTTCGAGGTTATATGCCGTGGCATTGTCACGGCCCGCCAGTTGGGCGAGTTCGACTTTCATGAGGGTTCCCTTGTTATGAGCGTCGGGCGCTGAAAGATTGCCCGGTGGCTGTCTGTGGGCCAGTATGCGCAGCAAGCGAGCGGCCAGGGAATTACGCGGCCGGGGTAACCCGATAGGGGTAGATCGATGACACTTTCGTTTGACGACATCACCTGGCACCGCGCCGTCGGGCAATTGATCGACGCGCTCGACAAGCCGAATTTCTGGGCGCAACTGGTGCGACTGCTCGACCAATACGTGCCGTTCGATAGCTGGGTGGTGCTGCTGTTCAGCGCCGATCAACACCCGCAAGTCTTCGCCGAATGCCCGGGCGCAGACGGCAACCCTGACCCGTTGTTTCAGGATTATCTGCGCGGCCTGTACCTGCTCGACCCGTTCTACATCGCCTGCCGTGAGCAAACGCGCACCGGTCTGTATCGCCTGTCCGAGGTGGCGCCGGAGCATTTCGAACTGACCGAGTATTACCAGCGATACTTTCGTCTGAATGTCGTGGCCGACGAAATCCAGTTCAATTGTCAGCTCGAAGGCGATCGCACGCTGTGTCTGTCGCTGGGCAGTGAAAAACGTTTCACTGGCGAACATATCGCCTTGCTGTCATTGATCCAGCCTTGGGTGCTGGGCCTGCTGCGCCAACGATTACCCTATGAGATCAACGAAACCGTGGCCCTCGCCGCCGCACCCGCTCAAGCAGACTGGCGCGTGCAACTGGAAGCCTCGGTGCAACAACTCAAGGGTGCGCAACTGACGGCGCGGGAACTGGATGTCGGGCGTTTGATGCTCAGCGGTTGCTCGAGTAAAGAAATCGCCCGTAAGCTGGAAATCTCCGTAGAAACCGTGAAAGTCCATAAGAAACACATGTACAGCAAGCTGGGAATCAAATCCCAGTCCGAGCTGTTTTCGATTTTTCTTCAGGCACAAAACGCCTGATCGTTTGGTGAAGTGGCTTTTTGTAGGAGTGAGCCTGCTCGCGATGGCGTCGGGTCAGTCAAATCATTTGTAGCTGATATACCGCTATCGCGAGCAGGCTCACTCCTACAAGGGAATGTGTTTATCCCTGAATCTTCGCTGATTATTCCGAGTCCGAACCAAGGAAACCGTATGAGCCTGTCACTCCTGAGCCGCTACGCCTTCTTTGCCGTCTGTGTGATATTTACCCTCGCCAGCCTGCCTTTCCTCGAACATGACTGGCTGTGGCCAATCACTGCGGTCACCGGCGTGCTGAGCCTGATCGGTCTGTTCGACCTGCTGCAAAGCCCGCACGCGGTGCGCCGCAACTACCCGATCCTCGGCAACATCCGTTACCTGGTCGAAGGCATCCGCCCGGAAATCCGCCAGTACCTGCTGGAATCCGACAGCGACGCCCTGCCCTTCTCCCGCGCGCAACGTTCGCTGGTCTATTCGCGAGCGAAAAACGAAACCGCCGACAAACCCTTCGGCACACTGATCGATGTCTATCAATCCGGTTTCGAATTCATCGGCCACTCGATGCGCCCGGCGCCACTGAGCGACCCGAGCAGTTTCCGCGTCACCGTCGGCGGCCCGCAGTGCAGCCAGCCGTACTCTGCGTCGGTGTTCAACATCTCGGCGATGAGCTTCGGCTCGCTCAGTGCCAACGCCATTCGCGCACTCAACCAAGGCGCGAAACTCGGCAACTTCGCCCACGACACCGGTGAAGGCAGCATCAGCCCGTATCACCGCGAACACGGCGGCGACCTGACCTGGGAGCTGGGCAGTGGCTACTTCGGTTGCCGCACCAGCGACGGCCGTTTCGACCCGGAACGCTTCGCTGTCCAGGCACAGAACCCGCAAGTGCGGATGATCGAAATCAAGATGAGCCAGGGCGCCAAACCCGGCCACGGCGGCATCCTGCCCAAGCACAAAGTCACCAAGGAAATCGCAGAAACCCGCGGCATCCTGATGGGCGAAGACTGCGTATCGCCGTCACGCCACAGCGCGTTTTCCACGCCGCTGGAAATGATGCATTTCATTCAGCAACTGCGTGAACTGTCTGGCGGCAAACCGGTGGGTTTCAAGTTCTGCCTCGGCCACCCGTGGGAGTTCATGGGCATTGCCAAAGCCATGCTGGAAACCGGCATTCTTCCGGACTTCATTGTCGTCGATGGCAAGGAAGGCGGCACCGGCGCCGCACCGGTCGAGTTCACCGACCACATCGGCGTGCCAATGCGCGAAGGCCTGTTGTTCGTGCACAACACCTTGGTCGGCCTGAACCTGCGCGACAAGATCAAACTCGGCGCCAGCGGCAAGATCGTCAGCGCCTTCGACATCGCCAGCGTACTGGCCATCGGTGCCGACTGGGCCAACTCCGCACGCGGCTTCATGTTCGCCATCGGCTGCATCCAGTCGCAAAGCTGCCACACCAACAAATGCCCGACCGGCGTGGCCACGCAGGATGCTTTGCGCCAACGTGCGCTGGTGGTGCCGGACAAGGCGCAGCGCGTGTTCAACTTCCACCGCAATACCTTGAAGGCGCTGGCGGAAATGCTCGCGGCCGCCGGGCTGGAACATCCATCGCAATTGTCGGCCAAGCATCTGGTGCGGCGCATGTCGGCGACCGAGATCAAACTGTTCTCGCAGTTGCATGTGTTCCTGAAACCGGGGGAATTGCTCACCGGGGAAGTGAATGGCGAGTTCTATTCGCGGATGTGGCAGATGGCGCGGGCGGACAGTTTTGAGCCGCAGGAAGTGGCCGCGGCTTAAGCGTGAATGAAGCGTCAGTCTGTACAACCGATTGACGCTTCAGCTTTTGCGTTCAGGCAGCAGAAAAAACAGCACGATTTGATCGTCGACTGAGTTCTCGTTCGAGACATTCGCCCATCCTCATTGCTGCACCTCTGTTGACTGCCGCGCGGGATTGGAAAGCACTAAAGCTTTGAGCCTTCTCGCAGGCGTTGTATCGCTCTTTCAGATCGGCGGTGATGTCCCGCACAGCCTTGCCGAGCGATCAGTGGCACGGGTAACAAAAAAGCCCCGATCTCTCGACCGGGGCTTCGTTGTTTACGCAGCTACAACTTACGACGCCGAACGCACCGCGCCTTGCGCTACGTTGGTCGGTTGCAACTTGAACACATAGAACAACACGGTCAGCAGCACCAGGAACGCCGGGCCCACATACAGCGCCACGCGCGTGTCCGGGAAGTACGCCATCAGGCCGACCACCAGCACCAGAAACGCCAGCGCAAAGTACGAGCTGACCGGGTACAGCCACATCTTGTACTTGAGGCCGGCACGTTCGCTGGCGCTCAGGCCTTTGCGGAATTTCAGCTGGGCCAGCAGGATCATCACCCAGGTCCAGATCGCACCGAAGGTGGCAATCGAGGTCACCCAGACGAAGACTTTCTCCGGCACCAGATAGTTGAGCATGACGCCCAACAGCAACACCCCGATCGACAGCAACAGCGCACGACGCGGTACACCGTTATTCGATGTTTTGGCAAAACCGGCCGGGGCCTGGCCGTTCTGCGCCAGGCTGTAAAGCATGCGCCCGGTGCTGAAAATGCCGCCGTTGCACGACGACAGCGCCGCGGTGATCACCACGAAGTTGATGATGCCGGCGGCAGTCTTGATGCCCAGACGTTCGAAGGTCATCACGAACGGGCTGCCCTGGGTGCCGATTTCGTTCCACGGGTAGATCGACAGAATCACGAACAGTGCGCCGACGTAGAACAGCAGAATCCGCCAGAACACCGAGCCGATCGCATCGGGAATGGTCTTCTGCGGGTTCTTCGCTTCACCGGCGGTCAGGCCGATCATCTCGACGCCGAGGTAGGCGAACATGACCATTTGCAGCGACATCAATACACCGGTCACACCGTTGGGCATGAAGCCGCCGTGGGCCCACAGGTTGGAAATTCCCAGCGCCACACCGTCATTACCGAAGCCGAAGGCGATGATGCCGATGCCGCCGATGACCATGGCGATAATCGTGACGATCTTGATCAGCGCGAACCAGAACTCGAATTCGCCGAAGGCCTTCACCGCGATCAGGTTGATCGAGCCCATGCTGATCAGCGCCGCGAGGGCCCAGATCCAGCGCGGCACATCGGGAAACCAGATGCCCATGTACACGGCCACCGCGGTGATTTCCGCGACGCAGGTCACCAGCCACAGGAACCAGTAGTTCCAGCCCGTGAGAAAGCCCGCCAATGGGCCGAGGTAGTCTTGCGCGTAACGGCTGAACGAACCGGCCACCGGATTGTGCACGGCCATTTCGCCGAGCGCGCGCATGATCACCAGGATCGCCAGACCGCCCAGGATGTACGACAGCATGATTGCCGGGCCGGCCATTTCAATGGCCTTGGCCGAACCTAGAAACAGACCGACGCCGATACAGGCACCGAGCGCCATCAGGCGAATATGCCGTTCGCCGAGTTCGCGTTTGAGCGGACCGCCCTGAGCGGTGTCGCCGTGAGGCAGTTGATTGCCGACTGGCATAGGGGTGCAACCTCGTCTTGTTATTGGATATGACCACCGAGTGTCGAAGCGTCGGCCGGTAGGCCTTGGCTGCTGTGAAACCGCGTCAGCTTCGTGGGCAAACGCGTCTTGCAAGACAACCTGCAAGATCAGCGGGACGTGCAGTATAAAAACCTTGTCGCAGGTCTTTTCACTCTATAAACCACAAGATTCAGCGGGAGTTGCCACAAATGCGCAAGCTGGTCGGGAAGATCAACTGGTAGCTGTAGGAAAACTCGCCACTAAAAACGGCGGCGAGTATTGCACAACCTTGGTGCGTCGTCTTTTCAACGCGCGTTTTTTACCCTCAGGAATCTGCCATCAAGCTGCGTTACTTTGCCGTGTCGGGTTGACCACGGTTTTCACGACTTTGGAACCGGTTCTGATGACCTTGTCCTGAAAAAAAGCCTTGGCCACTCGGGTTGGCTTGTCAAAGAAACCGGGATCTTTAACGGAATATTGGGCGATGGTCGGGGCACCATACTGGGCTTGGTAGTGAAGCACCCATTCACCCGTATTCCGCTCATATTTCATGTAAGCAAACCCCGTCAGAATCATGTACGCGTTGCCGTTTTCATCATTACGCAAGCCGTAATCCGGAAACTCCATGGCGGCACTCAATCCCCAACCATGTTCGTGGCTGGGCAGATCGTTGTATTGAGCAGCTTCTTTGCCTGCTTCCACGTGTCTTACGCGCAGGACGTTTTCCCCCATCTGATCGACGATAAAAGAGCAGCCGCTGAACCCAGGTGTAAACACATGATCGGGCTCACCCCATCGAGGGTGAACGGGAATGTCGACATATCCTCCCTGAGGCGCCCAATACCCCGATAACGCATTGGTCTGGTGTGGCAGTTCGTCAGGAATGCTCCACACGCTGATAGCGTTGAATTCGCCTTCAACCACGCCGGAAGTTGTCATCCTTTGCATGGAAAAAATCATCTGCCCTCCTCCTTCGGCATGGGTCATTTGCGGATCTATCTTGCGGATATCCGACCAGAACTGGGACTTGAAAAGATCAGTGCTGATAGAAAGATTATCGAATTGCGGGGCCGCCAGTGCCTGATGAATATTCGTCGGCCTGCTGGTGAAAGGGACAAATTCAAACTGCCCCCAGTCGTAGGAAAGATGGCGAACATCGTTGAGCGTGACCACTTCGATCCGAGGCTCCCACAGACCGTTGGGCAAACGCTCGCGCTGGAACGGCGGGCGCACCCAGACCGGCCTGCCAGAGGTACCTGGCTGCGGTTCGCCAGCGATGTCCGTCTCATGCGGATCACCGGTGATATTGCCGCCGAACAGCGACTGCGGTTGCCATTGATCCGGCGCCACTTGCCGATACCGGCGAGCCGCAAGTTCGTTGAAAGCGGAATCGACAAGGACGACGTCGACAACCTCCGCGTTGAGGGTGAAATCATTCTTGACGCGGTACACCGCGACCTTGCCCCGCTCATCGATATTGCGAATATAGCGGCGCTGTCCGTCAGCACTTTGCAAGATGCCTTTACCTGCCGGGCTGAGGCGGGACAATTCGGACGGCCTGACGGCATAGCGACGAAACTGCCTGTTACTGAACCCGGCAGGTGTCGGTTCGACTTTTGTCGAAGGAGGTGGCAACGCATGTTGCCATTCGCCAGCCCCGTCTTGCTCAACCAGCGGCTGATAAGCCTGCGGTTTGTGCGGATGAAGAATTCTCGATTGCCCGGTGGCCGGTTCAATGACTGTCTCGAAGACACCGTCCTCGACCTTTACATAGTGCTTGTTGCCGACCGCAAATTGATTCTGTGGATCAGGTTTCACGTCTGCCAACGAGACGTCGCTTCGATAAGGTGCGAGGTCAGGCTTCCACAAACGCTTCTGTCCAGCAGGCATTTCAATCGGCGTGAACTCCGAATGAACGCCGGCCAACAACGGAAGAGACGCCACACCAATACCGATATTTTCCAGCACGTCGGTGATGTGTTGCCAACCGGCTTCCTTATCGCCCTTGCTGAGTTCCTCAAGCCCTTCCAGTACTTCGTCCATCATTTGCACGGCCGACACCCCGAGCATGACCAACCCCAATGGAGGGATGGCAAAAGACAGCACATTGAGTGCGGCCAGGCCGACTTCGAGGAATACCGAGAGCAAGGACTGCTCATCCCGCACGTCGGCATCGGCATTGGACACAGCAGCATCGCGGGCATCGCTGAAAATCCGCTGGTTGAACTCGCGCTGCAATGTTGTCCAGATGTCATAGTGCTGGGCCCATGGATCACCCGATGGGTCCAGCACCCTGAGCTGCAAAAGAAAATCGGGCTGATGTTTTTGCCGACGGGTTTCATGATCCCACAGCCGTGGTTTGCCTGACGCCGTTGGAATCTCTTCGGTAAAGCTGTAGTAGAACGTCGAACGATCCTTGTAACGCATGAACCGGCTGAAGAACTGTTGATAGGCCGTTGGCGCTTTGGGCGAGTCACTTTCAGCGCGACGCACGAACTGTTCGATCAAACGGGCCTTGAGTGCCGTCACCGTTGCGTAGTGCTTGACGGGATGATCGGGATCGTCAGGAATGTAAGCGATGAAACCGTTATTGGCGTAACCGTCAACGGTCGGCAGCAGGTCGTCCAGAATGCTTTCATCGTCCGGGTCGGCGATCTCGAAAATGATACAGCTGTGCACGGGCAACTCATTGAAACTCAAGCTGCGATACCACAGCGTCTTACCGTCTACGTGAACGGGTTCCTTCCCTCCAACACTCGACATCAGCGCTTCAAAATGTTCCCGGCGAATATCACCTTTACATAATGCAATGTAACTCGCTGCATTCAGCGCTGCTTTCTGGTAGTTGACGAACAGTTTATTCAGCTTGTCCCGAGCACTGCTGTCATCCCAGCGCAGTTCAGTATGCAAATGGGCCTGATACTGTTTGCCGATATCAAGCAGCCTGCACAACTCAATAAACTCATGAACACCAAGTCCGACCTCGACAGCCCCCCTTCCAGACGCCGTCATATAGCAATTCGGCTTAAAGAAGAACATTGCCTTTTTTTCAGCCGGACAGTTATGCAGGGCGGCGTCAAGCAGCGAAGCGGGCGCAACTTGCGAGGTGTGAAAATCACTTTTACCGGACAAATCCACCTGCACCCGATTGACGTCCAGATCCAGGCCGGACCTTTCCTTGATGGCCCTTGCCAGCAATGGTGCGGCGAATTCATGAGGTGTTTTCACCGCTGCCATGGCGTTATTCAGCAACGTGTGCGCCGTCACACTTTCTTCTATCAGGCGTTGAGCTTCTTCGCGTTGTTTCGGCGACGCACTCTTTAACCATTGTGGTGCATTGGCATCAAAACCTTTTAACACCTCGAAGTTTTCTTTTGACATTTTCAACAGTGGCAACGGCGTTGCCGCGGCAACAATATCAACATGTTCGGCAATACTAAAAACCTGACCACGAAACTCAAACATGGCGTTATCCCAGACAAATAAAATTGAACGCCGAGTTAACACCAAAACATTCAACAGCCAAAGTTCTCGAGTACTACCAGACTTTAGCAACTTGAATTCATAAAAATAACCGTCGCTAAAAAGTTACACGTGTGTGTTTTTGATGCGAAGTCTCTCGACCGCCCACATCGCATCGCATGTTCCGTGCCGTACCTCCCGGCCGGCCGCTACCGCACATTTTTTTCACCAGCGCCAACCACCGTCTAAGCTTCAGACAGGTCCGATCAATCTGCGTAAATGGATCAATCGACTATGGGCGCTTTGTGGCAAACCGATTCGAGTAAAGCCGTGGTTCCGACTGAACGTGTGGATGATCAAGCGCCTGTCCCTGAAAAACCCCGCCGCAGCCGGCACGGGTGGAAGGCTTTCTGGTTATTGCTGCTGATTATCGCAATCGTGGTAGGGCTGGCGGCTGCCAAGGAGATGCGTACCTCTCGTTTCCAGTCCCGTGAACTCAGCCAGTATGCGGCGTCCCTGACCTACAAGCTTGAGCCGGGGCCCAGCGAAGCGATCCGTTATCCGGGCAACGGGCCGTTCGATATGCGCCTGGGTTACAGCGCTCTCGATGAGTTTTTGCCGCGTCTGCTCAAGCGCAACTATGTCGTGACCCAACAGACGCGTTTTTCGCCCGCCCTGCTCAGCTACACCGACAAAGGCTTGTTCGTGCCCTATTCGGAGAAGATCCAGGCCGGACTGTCGATCACCGATTGCCGCGCCGCACTGCTGTACAAGTACAACTATCCGCAACAACTGTATTCGAATTTCGCGGCCATCCCGCCGGTGGTGGTCAGCAGCCTGCTGTTCATCGAAAACCGCTTTTTGCTCGACACCAAACAGCCGTTGGCCAACCCGGCCGTGGACTGGCCGCGGTTCGGCATGGCCGCGTGGTCGCAAGTGGCCAAGGTGCTGCGCCTGCCGGGGCAGTCGGCCGGCGGCAGTACTCTGGCGACACAGCTGGAGAAATATCGGCATTCACCGGATGGCCTGACCGTGTCCGGTGCCGAGAAGATTCGCCAGATGATTTCCGCCAGCGTTCGCGCTTATCAACCTGGCCCGCAAACCCTCGGTGCACGGCAAAACATCATTCGTGACTACCTCAACAGCGTGCCGCTGTCGGCAGTGCCGGGTCACGGTGAAGTGCATGGCATGGCCGAAGGCTTGCGCGTCTGGTACGGCACCGACTTCAGTAAGGCCAACGAACAGCTGAACAGCCCGGCGAGCGACCCGAAAACCATGGCGGAGAAAGGCCTGGCCTTGCGCGAAATGCTCTCGCTGATGATCGCCCAGCGTCGGCCGTCGCATTACCTGACCAAGGGCCGCGAAGAGCTCGCCGACCTCACCGACAGCCACTTGCGCCTGCTCAAGCAGAACGGCGTGATCGACACAGCCCTCGCCGATGCCGCCCTGGCCAGCACCGTCAGCTATCGCGACTGGCAGACCCAGCCGACCCTCCAGCCGATTGAAACCAACAAAGGCATCAGTGTTGCCCGCAGTCGTCTGGCAAGCATGCTCAACCGCCCGCTGTACGACCTCGATCGCCTCGATCTTTCGGCCACCAGCACCCTGCAAGGTGACCTGCAAACCCAGGCCACCGCTTACCTGAAAAAACTCGCCGACCCGGTCTACGCTGGCGAAATCGGTCTGCTCGGTGAACGCCTGCTGACACCCACCAGCACCACTCAGGTTCGTTACAGCTTCACCCTGTTCGAACTGACCCCGGACGGCTCGCGCGTGCGGGTGCAGACCGACAGTACCGACCAGCCCTTCGATATCAACGAAGGCAGCAAGCTCGAACTGGGCTCCACGGCAAAGATGCGCGTGCTCACCACTTACCTGCAAATCATCGCCGAACTGCACGACAAGTACGGCGCCATGAGCGTGCCGGAACTGAAAAAAGTCGATGTACCGGATCAGGACCGCCTCAGCCAATGGGTCATCGATTATCTGATCCAGAACAAGGATCACGACCTGTCGAAGATGCTCGGCGCCGCACTGGACCGCAAATACTCGGCCAGCCCCGGCGAGGCGTTTTTTACCGGCGGCGGGCTGCACGTGTTCCACAACTTTCGCAAGGAAGACAACGGCCGCTTGCCGACCCTGCGTGATGCCCTGCGTGAGTCGATCAACCTGCCGTTCATTCGCCTGATGCGCGATGTGGTGCGCTACGTCACCTATTCCGGCCCCAACAGCAGCGCCGAACTGCTCAAGGACGACCGCGACCCGCGGCGTCAGGAATACCTGGCGAATTTCGCCGACCGCGAAGGCACCTCATTCCTGCTCAAATTCTGGAAAAAGTACAAAAACAAAGACACCCAGGCGCGTCTCGAAACCTTCCTCGACAGCATGCGCCCGACGCCGATCCGCATGGCCGCCGTACACCGCTACCTGCTGCCCAATGCCAGCCAGGAAGACTTCAACAGTTTCGTGCGCTCGCACCTCAAAGGCGCCAAGCTCACCGAGAAGCTGACCGACGACCGCCTGATCAGGCTCTACGACGCCTATGGCCCGGGTACCTACGACTTGCCGGATCAGGGCTTCATCGCCAAGGTGCACCCGCTCGACCTGTGGCTGATGGGCTATCTGCTGAGCAACCCGGACGCGACGTTCACGCAGATCGTCAAGGCCAGTCACTTCGAACGTCAGGAAGTCTACAGCTGGCTGTTCAAGAGCAAACACAAGGGTGCTCGCGACAGCCGCATCCGCACCATGCTCGAGATCGAGGCATTTCTGGAAATCCATCAGCGCTGGCAGCAAGTCGGCTACCCGTTCGATCATCTGGTGCCTTCGCTGGCCACCGCCATCGGCAGCTCCGGCGACCGTCCGGCCGCACTCGCCGAGCTGATCGGCACCATCCTCAACGACGGCGTGCGCATGCCGACCCTGCGCATCGACAGCCTGCACTTCGCTGCCGACACACCGTACGAAACCCGTCTGGTGAATGACCCGCATGTCGGCAAACGGGTAATGCCATCGGCAGTCGCCAATGCCATGCGCGAAGCACTGTCGCAGGTGGTGGACGCCGGTACGGCGAAACGTGTTTCCGGCAGTTTCAAACTGGCCGATGGCAGTCCGCTGGCCATGGGTGGCAAGACCGGCACCGGCGACAACCGGATCGAAGCCATCGGTTCGGGTGGACGTATCCTCAGTTCGAAGTCGATCAACCGCACCGCGACCTTTGTGTTCTACATCGGCGATCACCATTTCGGCACCCTCACCGCATTCGTTCCGGGACGCTCGGCGGAGAACTTCAAATTCACCTCGGCCCTGCCGGTGCAGGTGCTCAAGGGCATGGCGCCGATTCTGACGCCTTACCTGCAACCGGGCAGCGACTCGCAATGCCGTCCGGTGGAGGCACCCCGCGTCGCCATGACCGGCCCGTTGCAGCCGTTAGCGAGGTAACAATTCGTGTCAGGCATTTCTGATTCAGCGTGACGTTTTTTCTCGCTCGCGGGTGGTATCCATGTATTTTTCAGATTCGAATTTTCGTCGGGTTAGCGCCCCGTAGCGCCACTTGCCCGCTGATCTTTGAACTTTTGTTTTACCCCCTCGCAGGTAGGCTGATCATTCCTCCAACAATCAAGGATGATTGGCCATGTCTGATTCCTCCGTGCCGGCAGCAACACCGGACAAAGGGCGGCACTACGACTTTATCGCCAGCGCAGTCGATGACAACTTCAAGACCGCAACGGTCGCTCGAGGCGAGGCACTGGCGGCGACGCCACTGAACGCCCAAGCCTGGTACACCAACGCACCAACTGCCTATCTGGAAAAACTCAGAGTCGCCAATCTCAAAGCCTGGGGTTCGCAGAACGAGGTCGACCGCTTGCTGGCCAGGATCGACCTGGCCGCCTTCGCCACCCCACTGCTGCAGGCCAGGCTCAAGGAACGCTACGGCATTGAATTGACCAGCGACACCGACAGCGATAGCGACATGGAGCGAACGTGGCTGCACCTGTATATGCCAAAAAGCAATCCCTGGTATGCGTTCAACCTCTCCGACGGCGTCACCGCCCGGCAGGTATCGCTGCTGCAAGCTGCCCTGCACAACTTCGCCAGCAACGAGCAGGTCGCGGACGGTTCGGACTTCATCAGCAAACCCGACAAACTCGGCAACTTTGATGTGCTGCCGATCAGACAGACGATGAGCATCCGTCAGTTCCAGACGCTGTGCCGGGAACTGGACATCGGCGCACAGTACAAAAAGCACCTGGAAAGCTACCTGCTGCCTGATGAACCGGTCGCGAAGGCGGTGCTGCAACACAAAGTGACGCAAAGCCAGAAAGATGCCCTGGCGGTCGCCGCGCATATTGCGTTGCTCACCCACGACATCGAGTACGACGCCTACAAAACGCTGCTCGCGCTGGCCGAGGGGCAGACCCGGCTGATGCTCAACGGCCGACGGCAGCAATGCTGCGACCTGTCGATGCTCGGTACGCGCCTGACCGGCATCCTGCTGCTGATCCCGGCGGTGCGCGACAGCCGCGGGATCAATCGATTGATTGCCTACCTGCCCAACGACCCCGATCATCCGCTCAAGGAATATCCGTCGCCGCAAGCTTTCCAGGCCGAGCTGGCGCGCCAGTTGCGCGAAAACAAAGTCAGCGCCGTGACCAGGCAAAGCTACCAGCAGTACTTCAGCCAGTTTGTCGACCAGCAGCAGCGCGGACACTTTTTTGCCGAACTTGAGCAACGCCTGTTTATCGTCAGGTATCACCAAAAAGAGTATCCCGATGACAGCCGCCCGGCATGGCGCAAGGACGATGTGGCCAAGCCGCAACTGCAGTTGCAGCACGTGCCGCTGGCACCCGACTACTGGCCACACGCCTACCAGAAGAAACTCGACAAGATCCTCAACGATGCCCGCGAACTGGCCGTGTCCACCGCCGATGCCGACAGCAAGGCGCGCTGGGCCTGGTGGGACAACTTCAAGAAGATCGTCTCGGACATCTTCAATGCCGCACTGTTGATCGCCACACCGTTCGTGCCAGGGCTGGGCGAATTGATGATGGTTTACACGGCTTACCAGATCACCACCGACGTCATCGAAGGGTTGGTCGACCTCGCGCAGGGGCTCTGGCAGGAGATGGGCGAACACATCATCAGTGTGGTCACCAACGTCATTCAACTGGCGGCATTCGGCGTCGGCAGCCAGATCGGCGCCGCCTTCAAGTTGAAGCTGTCACCGCTGGTCGAAGGCATGAAACCGGTGAAACTGCCCAATGGCAAACCGGCGCTGTGGCACCCGGATCTGGGGCCTTACGAACAAACGAAACTGATGCTGCCGGCCGCTTCGAAACCCGACGGGCATGGCCTGCATCAGATGGGCCGCGAAACCCTGCTGCCATTGGAAGGCAAACTCTACAGCGTCGAAAAAGCCTCGACACACCCCACCTCGAAAACCCACCGGATCAAACACCCTTCGCGCCCCAACGCCTATCGGCCGAAGATCGAGCACAACGAGCATGGTGCCTGGCTGCACGAAGCCGAAAGTCCGCACGACTGGGCGGATCAGACCCTGATGCAGCGCCTGGGCCACAACGTCGAACGGTTCACGCCCACTGAGCTTGAGCAGATCCGCATCAGCAGCGGCACCGCCACCGATGCGTTGCGCCAGATGCATGACCACAACAGCCCGCCGCCACCCTTGCTGGCCGACACCATCAAGCGCTTTGGCACGTATGACGACGTCCAGCGATCAAGCACCCACATTCGCGACGGCCAGCCGCTTGCCCCCGACGCCGTCTGGTTTGAACCCATTACCACCGGCTTGCCCGGATGGCCTCGCGAGCGGGCGTTGCGGGTGTATGAGCATGCCGATTTGCGCGGGTATTCACGCCAATACGGCAACCCCGCTGCGACAGCGGCGAACACCCTGAACATCAGCCACGCAGAGCTTAACAACGGCGAATTGCCCGAACGCCTCGCAGGCTTTCTCGATGATGCCGAGTGCAAGGCCCTGCTCGGTCGTGACGTGGCGTCTGCGCAACGTCCCCAGGCCCTGCGCGATCTTTTGGCCGAGGCGGTGCTGGCCCGTCGGGGCGAGGTGGCCGAGCGCCTGTACCAGGCTGGCGAGCGCTCGAACAAGGCCGATATCCGCGTGGTGCAACAGACATTTCCTCAAATGCCGCTGACGCTGGCGGAAAAACTGCTGACCCAGGCCAGCCCCGCTGAAGTGCAGCGTATCGTCGATGACAACCGCTTGCCCCTGCGGATCAAGGCGCAAGCCCGGGAACTGAATTTCGAAGCCTCTACTGCTCGTGCCTATGAGGGTTTTTATCGCGACGACAGCGTGGTGCCCGACACCGAACGTCTGGCGCTGAACGCACTCAAGGTGCACACCGATACCTTTGCCGATCTGCGCATTGAAGTGCGCGATGGCGTCCATGATGGTCCGTTGCGTTGCAGCGCGGGGGCGGATGACGCCACCCTTGTGCGGCGGCTCGTCCGCAATGAGCACGGCCAGTACGAGGTGCTGGATGGCAACAACCGCGCCCTCCATGAACCCAGTGATTTTTATCAGGCCACGCTCGATGCCCTGCCCGATGGCAAACGCACGGCACTGGGCGAAAAAGGCGCAGATGCTGGCCGGTTCAAGTCGTGGATCATGGAAACCACCGCAGCGCCGAGCGAGCGCAGAACCTTGTTGGCCGAACCGCCCATTCGCCGGGTAGCGACAGTTGAAACAGAAACCCTGGTGCGCGGCTGGCCGACCTTCTTTGGTGAGCTTACGCCAGAGCAGAGGATCAAAAAGCTGTACCCGAAGATGAACGAAAGGGAGGTCGAGACGTTCATCAAGGTGCTCAAGCGCAACGGCGGTCACGAAGAGGCCATCCAGCGACTGGAGAACGATCGCAAGGCACTGAAAGACATCCTGCAGCGGTGGCGTGACAGCTATCGTCAGGACACCGACAGTTATGGAGAAACCATTCCAGGACCACCCGGTGAATACCTGCACAATGGCGGAAGGTATCTCGAGGAGCGCTTGCTCCAGTGTTTCGAACGCCAAAGCGAGATATTCGGTGAACGCCGCAACCACCCGGAACAGGGCTACGCCCTGGACCTGTCCGCCGATTTTTCCGGCCCCGACCTTGAAAAATGGTGGCGGGCGCTGCGCCAGCAACCGGGCATCGACCTGCACCTGGCCCGGATCAGAGCCCTGAACCTCGACAACGCAAACTTTTCCAAAGCCGCCGATGGCTTGCTGAGCAGCTTCCCGCATCTGAATCAACTGAGCGCTCGCCAGTGCGGCCTGACCCAGGTGATACCGGCGATTGGCAGGATGCATCAGCTTCGGGAGCTGGATCTGGCCGATAACAAAATCAGCCTGACCAGCCCTGCCGATGAGCCGTTCAGCGAGCTGACACAACTGCAAACGTTGAACCTGAACGGCAACCCCTTGCGCCATCCACCCGATATCGGGCGGATGGATCGGTTGAATGAGCTGAGTCTGGCCAACACCGATATCCAGACCTGGCCCCAAGGTCTGTTCAAGGTCGGTGATATGGACACACCGCGTCTGCGCAGTTTCATGCTCGACATGCGCCAGGCGCCGATCGATAGCCTGCCGCAGGTCACGCCCGGCTCCGACCAGGCGTTCATCCTCAGCCGGGCGCGATTCGATCCGGGCAGGCTTGCCCCTCTCGACCGGATCCGTTACGGCGACTACCGTGAGTCCACGGGTTTGACCGCGCAGCAAGTGATATCACCCGCAGCCGGCAATGAGCTCTCCTATTGGCGAGATCTGCCAAAAGACCATGGGTTCAGCCCCTCGGCGCAACTCGCTAAGTACCGCGAGGAGTCCTGGCATGACGTGTGGGCAGAGCCCGGCTCCGAAGGCTTTTTTGCTGTCATCGCCTACCAGAAAAACAATGGGTTCTACCAGAACGCAGCGTCACGTCCCTACCTGACCAGGCGGGTCTGGGAAATGATCGATGCAGTCGCCGTTGATTCGCGACTGCGCGCAAAACTGTTCAGCGAAATCACCTCGCCACAAGACATCAACAATGCCGGCGCCCAGCTTTTCAACGCCATGGGCATCGATGTGTTGGTGGCCAAAGCCTACGCCGAGTCGCCATCGGTCGAGGTGCTGGACGACAAACTGGTCCGGTTGGCCCATGGCGCTGCGCGTCTTGACCGAATGAGCGATCTGGCCAACGAGGAAGTCAGCCGCCAGGCACAAAGAACCCGGCTGGACCCGACGCAACCGCCACCGCATGAAATGGACGTGCATATCGCATTCGAGACAGGACTGGCCGAACGTCTGGAATTGCCCTGGCATGCCGAAAGCATTCCATTTCAACCGGCCTCGGGTGTCAGCCAAAAGACCATAGATGCTGCCTACGACGCAATCATCAAACGTGAAGCCGGCGATGGATTGGTCAACGGCATGATCGATTTGTACGGCGATGCCTTCTGGGAGCGTCATTTGCGCAACACCCACCCGGATCGTTACGCGACAAACGACCTGCATGCCGCGCACAAGATCAGTCTGCTCGATGAATTGCGCCAGGCGCAGGCGCAATGGGTCGACGAAAGTGATCTGTCGCGCCTGAACCCGCTCGCCCGTCGAATAATGCTTCTGGCAGATCAATTGCAGCTTGCCCACGTTGAGGTCTTCAGCGGCGAAAAAATGAGCCAGGCCCGTTACGACAGACTGGTGAAGGACATCGGTTATGCCCGCAACGATTTATCCCGACAATTGACCCGCCAGGCGCTGAGCCGGGCCGGACTCTGAATCTCGAACCAGGCCAGCCCCTTTCCGGGGGCTGGTGACCTCAGCCCACCTCCGAATCCCAGATCACCATGACGTTGCCCGAATAGCGGCGCGATGTTCCCTCCTTGATCATTTCATCCACCGCGTCACGGGCCACTTCGAAATGCAGCGTGCCGACCTTGCGATCCAGATAGAACCCGGGCTGAAACAACTCGGTGCCACTGCCATCGCGCAGCAACCGGCGGCGATTGACCGGCTGCCCCGCGCCATCGGTCAACCCGTTGGGCAGGCTGACGCTGACTTCCAGCGGTGCCTCATGGCCGGCGTTCGCTTCCCACAGCGCGCAGTTGTTGCCCATGACGTACTGGCATTCGATGCTCATTTTGAAGCGGCTCGATGCCGAAATCGTGAACGTCTGATCGCGCATCAGCCGGGTCGGCTTGCGCCCCTGATTCAGCCAGGATTGCCAGCCCCCGAGCGGTTCCAGCACCACGCGGTTGCCGCCGGGAGGAATATCGACCTTCATGGTGTGCGTGACCTTCAGATTGAAATTGAGGGTCAGCATCGAGTCGGACGGGATCATCACATCGCCCATGTCGAAATCCAGGTTCGGGCCGACGGTGTAGGTGATGGAACCGGTGTAGTCGCCCGACTCCATCTTCAGCGGATCCGGTGTGCGCAGTTCGTAGGCATAACCGAAATACAGGTAGCGCATGGCCTGCGGAATGTCGAACAGCGCCTTTTTCGCACAGGTCCCGGCCCCTTCCGGCACTCTCCAGAAACTGTTGTAGCCCGAGGGGCCGGCGCTGTTCCATCCGACGCCCTGGCAGGGCGGCGGAGCATACGTCCAGCCACCGCCTTCCCACAGCTCGTCCCACCAGCCGCCTCCGGTCAATTCGTTCACCGGTCGCGGCAACGCCAGTTCGTGACCGATCCCGGCAATCCTGATCTGCAATTTGTGCGTATCGCCTGACGAATGGGTGACTTGCACATCCCGCCAATCCGACGGAATCCGCGCCATGCCGCCCTGACGCGGATCGGTATGGTTGGCCAGAATCGGCGCATTGGCCGCGAACGGAATGCGCGCGATCAGGCTGAACAGACCGATCGGTTCACAAGCCTGCGGGATCTGGCGACAGAACCCCTCGGACGGCGTCTGGTTCTTGAACTGATTTCGTTGCGGGTTGGCAAAGTCCGGTTCGAAGGTCGCGTCAATGTTGTGCACTTCGGCCGATGCCGCACCGGCCACCAGCGTCAGCACCAGACTGCTCCACACGCTGCTTTTTGGCAGGCGAAGATACCTTGTGAACACATTACCCATGGTCGTTCTCCATAATGACCTCGGAACATCCGAAGCTTCCCTGTCAACACGGCACAATCGCCAATTCGCCTAACTCACTTCCGAATCCCAGATCACCGTGACATTGCCCGAATAGCTGCGGGCATACCCGTCCTTGAGCATTTCATCCACCGCATCACGGGCCACCTCGAAATGCAGCGTGCCAACCTTGCGATCGAGATAAAAACCCGGCTGAAACAACTCGGTACCACTGCCATCGCGCCACAACCGCCGGCGCTTGACCGGCTGCCCGGCGCTGTCAGTCAGGCCGCTGGGCAACGTGACGCTGACTTCCAGCGGGACACCATGGCCAGCGGTCGATTCCCATAACGCGCAGTTGTTGCCCATGACGTACTCGCATTCGATGTTCATCCTGAAACGGCTCGACGCCGAGATATTGAACGTCTGATCGCGCATCAGCCGGGTCGGCTTGCGCCCCTGGTTCAGCCAGGATTGCCAGCCCCCGAGCGGCTCCAGCACCACGCGGTTGCCGCCGGGAGGAATATCGACCTTCATGGTGTGCGTGACCTTCAGATTGAAATTGAGGGTCAGCATCGAGTCGGACGGGATCATCACATCGCCCATGTCGAAATCCATGTTCGGGCCGACGGTGTAGGTGATGGAACCGGTGTAGTCGCCTGCATCCATCTTCAGCGGATCCGGTGTGCGCAGTTCGTAGGCGTAGACGAAATACTGATAGTTCATGCCAACAGGAATATCGAACAATGCCTTTTTGGCGCAGGTACCCGCCCCCTCCGGAACTCTCCAGAAGCTGTTGTAACCATGGTGGCCCGCCGTAACGGTACCGACCCCCAGGCACGGTGGCGGAGCATAAACCCAGGCGCCACCCTCCCACAGGTCATCCCACCAGCCGCCTCCGGTCAATTCACCGACCGACAACGGGAACCCTGCTTCGTGACCAATACCGGCAATTCTCACCTCGACAATGTGTGTATCACCGGAAGCGTTCGTCACCGAAACCGTGCTCCAGTTGGACGGCACTTTGGCCATGCCGCCCCGACGCGGATCAGCATGATTGGCCTGAATCGGTGCATTGGCCGCGAACGGAATACGCGCGATCAGGCTGAACAGACCAATCGGCTCACAAGCGCCCGGCACCTGGCGACAAAATCCCTCGGACGGCGTCTGGTTCTTGAACTGATTCTTTTGCGGATTGGCAAAGTCAGGCTCGAAGGTCGCGTCAATGTTGTGCACTTCGGCCGCTGCCGCGACGCTGAACAACGTCAGCAAACCAATCCATGGCCGGATGCCCGGGGCGCTAAAAAAACTCAAGGGCGTTCTCCAAAAATATACCGATACCAGCGCTACACGCGCCGACTCACTCGCCCGGCGCTCGGGCGCTGAACAGCAGCAGCACGTTGCCGGCGTAATCTCCGGCGCGGTAGCCGCCCTCCGGTCTGATCGGGTCGATTTGCAACAACACCCGACTGCCCGCGGCGGCTTCGGCCTGCGACACCACCTGGCGCGGCGCCATCTCGGCGCTCAACTCCACCTCGTTGAAGGTCACGCGCAGTCTGATATCGTCCGCCGGCCGACCGTTCGAAAGGTAGGGCGCGGACTCCAGGCGCGCCTCAATCGCACCGGTGTCGTGGCGCACGTCAAAGTATTTGCGCACACTGCTCAGGCTTGAGGTCGGGTGGTTCCAGTGGAGCTGCTGCGGCCGGTGAATCCAGTCCGGCTCCGCCGGAATGATGTAGAACGCTCGACTGGGGACGTTCAGTGTCACTTCGAAGGTGTGTTCTTCCCGAGCCGCCCAGGCCGCGTCGCTGGTCAAAGTCGCCGCGGCAATCAGCGCGACGACGGTGCATTGCTTGATCATGTTGGTTACCCGTAGCGTTCAATGAAAAGCAGACCTAGCGGCTGCTGACCGTCAGGTTCTTCTTCTCGCTGCCCTCGATCAGAAAGAAGCGGTACGCACGGCCCTTCTCCTTATCGAAAGCGAAGGTTTTGCCCGCCAGCACATGGTGTTTGGTGGTCGCGCCGCAGTCGGTTTCGTTACTCAGCGAACAGCTTTTGAACTCGTCGACGATCACCACGGTATTGCCGTCATTGCGCAGTTCGTAGCGACTGGCGGTTTCATTGATTGCCGTGGCGAAGCGTGCTTCCTTGGGGCGGACAAAGAACACCGTGCCAAACCCGGTCATCACGTTGACCCCGGCCGTCAGTGCCTTTTTGTAGTCTTCACGCTCTTCCTGGCTGACTGCGAACTCGTCTTCTTTTTCCGGCACCACCGGCACGAACCGCACACGGAAGTAACGCTCGCGATCGCGTGCGCCCATGTACAGCAAACGGGTGCCCTGCATTCCCTGAGCCGGCACGATCAGCCGCGCCGGACTGGCCATCAAGCCGTTGCGCGAGGCGCCGTCGGCAGCGCTCTGAACCGGGATTTCCGTCGGTATGCCGTCGGCACCGTAGACAATTTCCAGCACGTTGACCTTGACGAACGCAGTGGCGTCACCGCTGTTGAACACCCGTTTCAGGTAGGTACTTTTGTCGGCATCCAGATAGTCGTACACCGTACCGACATTGATCTGCGGCCCGGCCTGCGCCGTCAGGCAAAACACGCTGAGCACGCCCAGCAAAAAACCACGGTTCATCGTCTTCAACTCCATGAAAAAAGGAAAAAGGCCCCGGCCGGCACGTTCACACGTCCGAGTCCCAGATAACGGTGATATTGCCGCTGAGCGTGTCGGTGAAACCCGGCCGCATTAGAAAATCGATGGCATCCCTGGGCATCTCGAAACGCAATGAACCGGCCTTGCGGTCCACATAAAAACCCGGTTGAAAAGGACCGACCCACGTGTTGTAAAGCAGCTTGAGCTGGCTCACCGTGCGCCCCATGGGCCCATCGATGCCGGCGGGCAGCGTGAGATAGGTTTCCACCTCGGTGACATTGCCTCTGGGGCTGCGCAATTTGCAGCGCGTGCCGCCCGTGGAGTCGCACAGGATCATGACCTTGAAGCGCGATGAGGCGGAGATGTAGAACAGTTGATCGCGAAAGATGCGTGTCGGCGGGCGGCCATTGTCGACCCAGCGCATCCAGCCGCCCTCGGGTTCGAGCAGGACTTTGTTGCCGCCCGGCGGCAGATCGACCTTGAGGGTGTGCTGCACGTCGAGCACGAAATCCAGATTCAGGCTGCCATCGTCCGGCGCCATCAACGGCCCCAGATCGAAATCGCCGCCGTTGCCGATGGAGTACGCCAGCGAACCGGTGTAAAGGCCCGATGACATGCCTAACGGATTGGGCGTGCGCAACTCGTAGGCGAAATCCAGATTGTTGAAGTACATCGATGGAATGGTGAACGCGGCAATCTTGGTGCAGGCCGTTTCCACCGGTGTTTTCCAGAAAAACCGGTAGTAATTGGGCGTAAAGAAACCGACACCGCTATAGATGCAGGGGGCAGGAGCATAGACCCAGCTGCTGCCGGTCCAGAGTTTCTGATGGCCATCAAGCGGGTCGCTCACGCCCACCAGATTGGCCGCAGTGTCGCTCAACACAAATGTCGAACCGATGCCGATGATGCGGATTTCGACGGTTTCGCTTTCCTGCGTCTCGGCATTGGTCACCGTCAGTTGCCGCCAATTGGCCGGAGCCTTGACCGCCACAGCGTCACCGGGCTGGAGACTGCGGGTGGACTCGAAACGAATCGGAAATTGAATACTGAACATGCGGTTATCGGCGCACTCGCTCGGGGCAGCCTCGCAATACCCGCTGTTCGGCGTTTGGTTGATAAACACGTTTTTGCTCGGCTGCGACGGATCAGGCTGAAACAACGCGCGGATCTCCTGGCTCGCCGCCTCGGCGGCCGGCATCGCCAATGCCAGCCAGAGGCCCAGGCCATACGTGGACTTGTTCATCGATTCAACCCGCCTTCTGTGCGGTGGCACTGACGTCAGCCACGGTGTCCGGTGTACAGCGCAGATCGCCGATCATCAGCACATTGTTTTCACTGCGGTACTGGTTGGCGTCGAGGCGGAACTGACACAGCAACCGATTATCGCGACGGATTTCGAGGGTCGGCGAACCGGCGTTCATTTCCATTGAAAAGAACCCGTCGACCTCGGTCACGCCACGGCTGGCGTGGTTGATCACGTGATGACCCTTGAGCGGCTGCCCTGCTTCATCGATCAGTCGACCGAGCACTGTCAGGGTTTTCATCACACGGATCTTTCGATATTCGACCCCGCCTTTGTTCAGGTGATAGCGAGTGCGCGCCGGCTCGATCGTCGCCGCCGGTACGTGATTGCCTTCGAAATCGAAGCTCACCGAGCTGTTCTGATACGCGGTGATCGGGATGAAATTGCGCCCCGGTTTCAACGCCGCGCTGCCGCCGCTGTAATCGTCGGCACGCAAGGCGATATCGTCGATGTCCGACTCCACATCGACGATCATTCCGGCGCCGCGCATTTCGTACTGACTGGTCATCAACATCTGCTGAGCGCCGACCACCAGCGTGCTGTCGAGGTTCAGACCACCGGTGAAATTGCCGTTGTAGGACGAGCGCTGGATAAAGCCATCACCATTGACCGAATCGGTGCGGAAATTCGCCAGGCTGGACATGCCGACACCGTAGGTATCGGTCAACGCCGTGACCGAGACGTTTTGCAGCACATGATCCTTGAAGTCCTTGCGCCAGCCGATCGATCCGTTGTTGTCGCGGCTGCCGTCGCGAGCAGTGCGCGAGCCGATGCTGCCGGTAATCTGCTGGCCGGGGGCGCCAAGCGCCATATTGACGCTCAGGTCGACCCCGCGGTTGCGCGCATCGCCACTGCTGTAGCTGCCCGGCCGATCAAACAGTGACAAGCGCCAACTGGCATCGCTGCCAAACAGTTGGGTGCGTTGGGTCCACCCCAGATCCATGCCCAGGCCTTCGACATTGCCTTCGCTGTGCGACACCCGGGCGTTGAGGGTGTTCTTGCTGTTGATGCGATGGTTGAGCGCCAGCGACGAGTTGCTGGTCTGGCCGATGAACACGTTGCGCGGGCGAACCCGGGTGCCGTCGGGCAAGGTGTCATAGGTGTTGGTGGTATCGAGCCAGCTGCGGTTGTGGCTGATCACCACACTGCCGGATCCGTAGCTGTAGAGGCTTTGCAGATCCAGACCGGTGCCGTAATCCTCGGTCTTGTAGACGTTGGCGTAGAGACTCATGTGATTGGCCAGCGTCCAGTCGATGGACGTACCGTATTGCAGCTTTTCGCGAATCTGGCGCGCCGACAACCCGAGAATCACCCGCGGGTGCAACAAGTAATTGAGCGCCGCTCCGGCGGTGGGGCTACCACTGGACTGCGTGTCCCAGTTGCTCAGCAGTTTGCTTTCCTCGCCGGCAAACACGTTGTAGCGCCAGCGCTCGTCGAGGTTGCGCCAGTTACTGGGCTTGTACACCAGCTCCTGGGTGGTCGAGGTGATCTGGCCGTCTTCGATCAGGCGCACCTCCACTTCATAAATACCGCCGGGCAAAGGCCGCGTGTCGAGGGTCTGCAAACCGGCAGGCACCGACTGGGTGTTGATCAACAGACCGTCACGCCAGATCTCCACCGAACCCTGACGGTTGGCAGTGACATAAATCGGATAAACACTGGGCATCGGGCTGTTGATCGCCAGGCTGTCGGAGCTGCCGTACATGACCCCGACCGCCGTATCCGGGCTGGTGCCGAACGTGCGCGGCTGGCGGGTCAGCCCCTCGGAATTGGGAGTGAAATAGCCCAGGCGAAAAAAACTGCCTTGCAGTTCGCGCTGGGTGTGCAGTTCGTGTACAGCGTGATAAAGCTTGTCGTCCGGCCCGCCAAGACGTGCCAGTTGCAGGTTCAGCGTCTGGCTCCAGTTACCCAGGCTGCCGCTGGCCTCAAGACCAAAGCGTCCACCCAGATCCTGATCCTGGCCGCCGTTGAGGTTCAGTTGATTACGCACCATCAAGCCATGGCTGCCACCTTCGGGCTGCTCGTAATAGCGCTTGGCTTCAAGGTCGCGCTCAGCGTTTGCGGTGAGAATCGAAACCAGAGAACTTTCCAGGTTGTAATGCACGGCCAGCACCTGATCCGGACAGGAACCGGTGCAGCTGCCCAGTGGCACGCCGGGCTTGAGATAAGCCGCCCATTTCTCGCGATCAGCGGGGCCGTAGCGGTTTTCACTGGTGTCGGTGAATTCGAGCAGGGTGATGCGATCATCGCGGGACAACACCACCATGGCCTCGCCCAGGGGCTGATGATCGAGTTCGACCCGAACCGCCAGAGGCACATCAAAGAAGTGCTCCTCGAAATCTGCCGGCAGGCCTTTGGCCTGGGCCAACAGACTGCGCGGCGTAGTACCGGCAGAGTTGGAAGCCACGGCAGCGCTGGCACAAAACAACAGCGCAAGCGCAGCCGCGATGGGTGTCATCGGGAACATGAACTCTCACTCTGATTAGAACGGTGGAAGTCCGCCGGGACAGACTGTGCTGCCCCCGCGGTGAACGCTGACAGAACGTCAGCGTTTGTTGCCGGATCAATCGATCAAGGCGTACCGACCGGTGGAACGGCGTCGAAGGTCAGCGCTACAACACCGGTGTAATCACCCGGCTGAAAGTTGGAACCGATGGCGCTGATCTTCAGTGGCGCGCGGAAGTTAACGTCGGACTCAGACTCGCCTACGACTTCCTGAGGGGTGGTGGTGAGGGTTTTGTTGTTGATCGCGACCTGGAGATCAATGCTGTTGGCACCCGAGATCAGTTTTGGCGCACTGTCCACGCTGGCATGGACCGAACCGTTGTTGTTGCGCACATCGAAGAAACCGTTGACTTCGCCCATCCTGCCGGTGGCCGGCTGGTAGCTCATGTCCTGATCCTTGTTGACCAGATCGGGATCGGTCGGCACCACGTAGAAGCCGTTGGTCGGCACGTGAGCGACGATGCTGATCGAGTGAGCGGCTTCACCTGCGGCGAACGCTCCCGAAGAGCCCAGCGCCAGAAGTGCCAAAGGAGCAGCGATTGCGATTTTCTTGAACATCGTTCAGTACCTTGTTTTCTTTATTGAGAAGGAGTGCATTGAAAGTTCAAGAAGCGGTCAGGGGAGTTGAGCCAAATCAACTTGTACTTTCAATGCCGGGGCATCATCGACTGTTGCCTCTGGAAAGTAAGCAAGTAACTTCCTATAAGCACGTAGTTCAACAACCCTATGACCCGCAAGAAAAAAGAACAAAAAATCGATATTCAAAACAGTGACTGTAAGTTCCGCCCTACATACAGATAAAGTTAAAAAACCATACAGCACTTGCGCCCTTGCACGGCAAGGGATCAGTTGAAACTTTAGAATACTTGCTCGAATAAATAGAGTGATGACTTTAACTTCAAAGTTATTCTTCGCCAGACATTCACCGAAAAAGACCTGTTGCATTCGCGCAAGACAGCGCCGCTCGTCTGCTGGTCAAGGATCGGAGAAAAAACGCCTTGCACCCTCGTTAAGATATATCTTAAGTTGTATCTAAACACGACGAGAGAAGATCGAAATGAGAGACCATCATTCCCCCCACCGTGAGCACGGCGACGGCCGTGACGGCTTTGAGAAACGCCCCGGACGCGAGCGCGGCGGTCGTGGCCCCCGGGTGTTTGCCCCCGGTGATCTGAAATTGCTGTTGCTGGCACTTGTTGCCGAGCAGCCGTGCCACGGCTACGACCTGATCCGCCAGATCGAAGGCATGTTCGACGGCGCGTACAGCCCCAGCCCCGGCGTGATCTATCCGACCCTGACCTTTCTTGAAGAGAGCGAAATGATCAGCGGCGACGCCGAGGGCGGCAAGAAACGCTACAGCGTGACCGATGCCGGGCGCCTGTCCCTGAGCGAACAAGCCGTGGCGCTGGACGGCGTGCGCATGCGCATCGACGTCAGCAAACGCTCGCTGCGCGGCCATGATCGTCCGCCGGAAATCCACGAGGCGGTACACAACCTGCGCCATGCCCTGCAAATGCACCACGGCCGCTGGAGCCCGGCAGAAATCCTGCGCGTGCGTGACCTGCTCAACGACACCGCCAAAGCCATCGTCGACGGCCCTGCCGTTCAACCTGTTTCGGAGAAAAGCCAATGACTGCAGTCGATACCCAAACCATTCACCGCGTGATGCACGAAATCAAACGCCGCAAGCTTGAAGTGCTGCGCGTGGTCGACCTGACGCCGCGCATGCGCCGCATCACCCTCGGCGGGCCGGAGCTGGCCGGGTTTATCAGCCTGGGCACTGACGATCACGTCAAACTGTTGTTCCCGCAGAACGCCGAACAGGTGGCAGCGCTGGAAACCATGGTGCTCGGCGCCGGCAAGGACGACGGACCGAAGCCGGAAATGCGCGACTACACCCCGCGTCGTTATGACCTCGATGCGCTGGAACTGGACATCGATTTCGTCCTGCACGGTGACGGCCCTGCGTCGACCTGGGCCGAGCAAGCTGCACCGGGGCAATTCCTGCATATCGGCGGCCCGCGCGGTTCGATGATCGTCCCGGATATTTTCGACAGCTATTTGCTGATCGGCGACGAAACCGCCCTGCCCGCCATCGCCCGCCGCCTCGAAGGCCTGGCGGCCAATCGCAAGGCGCTGGTGGTGATCGAAGTGGAAAACGGCGCCGAGCAGCAAGTGCTGGAAAGCCCGGCGCAGGTCAATGTGATCTGGGTGTTGCGCGAAGGCAGCAAAGACAACCTGCTGGCGACGGTGAAGCAATTGCAGGTGCCTAAAGGCAATCTGTATGCGTGGGTCGCGACCGAAACAAAAGTCTCGCGGCAGATTCGCCGGGTGCTGATCGATGAGCACGGGCTGGATGAACAACTGATCAAAGCGGTCGGCTACTGGCGCGCCGAAGGCACCTCCGAAGAGGACTGATATCCCTTGTAAGAGTGAGCCTGCTCGCGATAGCGGAGTGTCAGTAACTGAAGTTTTGACTGATCCACCGCGATCGCGAGCAGGCTCACTCCTACAGGGATCGCCAGCGGTCGAGGCCGATGACCAACAACCCAATCCCCACAAACCCCAGCAATATCCCCCCGGCATTGATCAGCACCTGTGGATAACCCAACACCGCCACATCAATGAACGGATACGCATACGCGCCGAGCAAATGCCCGCGCAGCAGCGCGTAGATGAAATACACCAGCGGATAAATCAGCCACACCGGCAGATGCCACCAGCGCAAAGTACCTTTCGCTACGCACAACCACCAATACCCCAGAAACAGCAACGGCATCACGTCGTGCAGCAACTCGTCAGCGATAAATTGCCAGCCTTCCGGGTGCCACAAATGCCGCAGCAAAATGCTATAGGCAAGCCCGACCACAGCAATGCTCACGGCAATCCCGCTACTCACCCATGGCTGCAAAAACCAGCGGCGCACAGCAGACTCACGCTCGGTCACCGCGCAGGTCAACACCGTCGCCACCAGCGTATTGGTCAGAATCGTGAAGTAGCTGAAAAAGCTCACCAGCCCGCCCAACAGGCTGGCACCGACACTCAAGCGCGCAAAAAAAATCAGATAAAGCTGAATGCCCAATCCCGCCCAACCCAGTACGGCTGCGCAGGTGATCAGGCGACGACGCCAACAACCGGCGTCCATCTCAAAGCGGTCGCTTGGTGCGCATCAACTTCACGTACAGACGCTCAACCTTCTCCCGTGCCCATGGGGTTTTGCGCAGAAACGTCAGGCTCGACTTGATGCTCGGATCACTCTTGAAGCAACGAATATCGATGCGCTCGGCCAGCCCCGACCATTCGTAATGGCTCACCAGCGCATTGAGAATCTGTTCAAGCGTCACACCGTGCAGCGGATCGGGGGTTTGTTCGTTCATGCCAGGCCTTTGGGCGAAGTGAAAATGCAGAAGCCGCGCACCTTAGCCGAGGGGGTGTTCGGGTGGAAGGCCTACCTTCAAATGTAGGCCAACCTGAGAAGATCGCAGGCCACAACACGGGCCACAATGCGCCCGTTTGCCACACTGTTACCGAATCCGAAACGCTGCATGTTCACAAAAGGCCTTTGTCTTTTTGTAACAGATCATTATCCTGCCGCCCTTCCGCTGAATCGCTTCACTGCCTGCGACATATTGAAGCGCTCGAATTGCACCCCGAAAACACCAAAAAAAGACTGAGCCATGCCCGATTTTTCCTTCTCCCGAGACAGCGCTATCTCAACCCTGCGCACCCTTGGCGGCTGCACCGCCCTCGGCCTCGCCACTTGCGTTCAAGCGGCGCCCGCGTTCGACAGTGAATCACCGTACATGCTCGGTGACTGGAACGGCACGCGTACCGAACTCTCGGAAAAAGGCTACGACTTCAAGCTCGATTACACCGGCGAAATGGGCAGTAACCTGCACGGCGGCTACGACCACGACCGCACCGCGCGTTACAGCGATCAGTTCGGTCTGGGCACACACCTCGACCTGCAAAAGATCCTCGGCTGGGACGACGCCGAGTTTCAACTGACCATCACCAAGCGCAGCGGCAACAACATCAGCAACGACCGCATCAACGATCCGCGCGTTGGCGGCTTCACCTCGGCCCAGGAAGTCTGGGGCCGTGGCCAGACCACGCGCCTGACGCAGATGTGGTACCAGCAGAAATTCTTCGATCAGAAACTCGACATCAAGGTCGGCCGTTTCGGCGAAGGCGAAGACTTCAACAGCTTCCCGTGCGACTTCCAGAACCTCGCGTTCTGCGGCTCGCAGGTCGGCAACTGGGTCGGCGGCATCTGGTACAACTGGCCGGTCAGCCAATGGGCGCTGCGCGTCAAATATCACCTGACCCCGGAGCTGTATGCACAGGTCGGCGCCTACGAGCAGAACCCGTCGAACCTCGATCGCGGCAACGGTTTCAAACTCAGCGGCAGCGGCACCCAGGGCGCGATCCTGCCGATCGAACTGGTGTGGACGCCGAAGCTCAACGGCCTGCCGGGCGAATACCGCGCCGGTTACTACTACAGCAACGCCAAGGCCAGCGACGTCTATAAAGACAGCCACGGCCAACCGGCCGCCCTCAGCGGCGAAGCCTATCGCAGCGCGTCGAGCAAACACGGCGTATGGCTGGGCATCCAGCAGCAGATCACCAGCATGGCCAGCGATAACAGTCGCGGCTTGAGCGTGTTCGCCAACGGCACGATGCACGACAAGAAAACCAACGCGATCGACAACTACGTGCAGGCCGGCATCACTTATAAAGGCCCGTTCGATGCCCGCGCCAAGGATGACATCGGTTTCGCCCTCGCCCGCGTGCACGTCAACCCGGCTTTCCGCAAAAACGCCGAAGCGAGCAACCGTGCCAATGCGGTCTACGACTATGACGATCCGTCGTTCCTGCCGCCGCAAGACACTGAATACAGCGCCGAGCTGTATTACGGCGTGCACGTGACCAACTGGCTGACCGTGCGCCCGAACCTGCAATACATCCGCCACCCCGGTGGCGTGAACAACGTCGACGACGCCCTGATCGGCGGTATCAAGATCCAGTCTTCGTTCTAAAGATTTACGTAAATCCATTGTAGGAGTGAGCCTGCTCGCGATAGCGGTGTTTCAGGCGACATCTCCAGTGACTGAAACAGCGCCATCGCGAGCAGGCTCACTCCTACAGATGAAATTCGTTAGCTAGACAAGTTTTTATCTGAACCATGCCTGTGCCAAATCGTCATCTAAAGTGACTACAGCGCGGGACTACATAAACGTCACGGAGAATCACACTATGAGCACCGAAAGTGCTTCGAGTCGGGGCCGTTTGCTACCGAGCCTGCTCGGCATTCTGCTTCTACTGATGGGCCTGGCCATGTTGGCCGGAGGGGTCAAGCTGAGCATGCTCGGCGGCTCGCTGTACTACCTGCTGGCCGGTATCGGCATTGCGCTGAGCGGCATTCTGCTGCTGATGCGCCGTCGCGCGGCGCTGGGCCTGTACGCCATCGTCCTGTTTGCCAGCACCGTTTGGGCGCTGTGGGAAGTCGGTCTGGACTGGTGGCAACTGGTGCCACGTCTGGCCCTGTGGTTTGTCCTCGGCTTCGTGATGTTGCTGCCGTGGTTCCGCCGTCCACTGCTGCTTAACGGCCCGGCGCCGCTGGGCACTGGCGGTCTGACCGTCGCTGTGGTGCTGGCCGGCGTCACCGCTCTGGCCAGCCTGTTCACCCACCCGGGCGAAACCTTCGGCGAACTGGGCCGCGACACTGCGGACACCACCAGCACCGCGCCAGCCATGCCTGATGGCGACTGGCAGGCCTATGGCCGCACCGAGTTCGGTGACCGTTACTCGCCGCTGAAGCAGATCACCCCGGCCAACGTCGGCAAGCTGCAAGAAGCCTGGCGCATCCAGACCGGCGACCTGCCGACCGCAGATGACCCGGTCGAGTTGACCAACGAAAACACCCCGCTGAAAGCCAACGGCATGATCTACGCCTGCACCGCGCACAGCAAAGTGCTCGCGCTGGATCCGGACACCGGTAAAGAACTGTGGCGCTTCGACCCACAGATCAAGAGCCCGGTCGGCTTCAAAGGCTTCGCCCACATGACTTGCCGTGGCGTGTCGTACTACGACGAAGCCGCTTATGCCAAGTCTGAAAACGCTGCCTCGGCGGTGATTTCCGAGGCTGGCAAAGCCGTTGCGCAGGCTTGCCCGCGTCGTCTGTACCTGCCAACCGCTGATGCCCGTCTGATCGCACTGAACGCCGACACTGGCAAAATCTGCGAAGGCTTCGGCAACAAAGGCGTGGTTGACCTGACCCAAGGTATCGGCCCGTTCACCGCTGGTGGCTACTACTCCACCTCGCCGGCGGCGATTACCCGTGATCTGGTGATCATGGGCGGTCACGTGACCGACAACGAATCGACCAACGAGCCATCGGGCGTGATCCGCGCCTTCGACGTGCGCGACGGCCACCTCGTGTGGAACTGGGACAGCGACAAGCCAGACGCCACCGAGCCTTTGGCACCGGGCGAAACCTACAGCCGCAACTCGGCGAACATGTGGTCGCTGGCCAGCGTCGACGAAAAACTCGGCATGGTGTACCTGCCACTGGGCAACCAGACCCCAGACCAATGGGGCGCAGACCGCACCCCGGGCGCCGAGAAATTCAGCGCCGGTGTCGTCGCCCTGGACCTGGCCACCGGTAAAGTGCGCTGGAACTACCAGTTCACTCACCACGACCTGTGGGACATGGACGTTGGCAGCCAGCCAACCCTGCTCGACATGAAAACCGCTGACGGCGTGAAACCTGCGCTGATCGCTCCGACCAAACAGGGCAGCCTGTACGTCCTCGACCGTCGTGACGGCACGCCGATCATCCCGATCAAGGAAATCCCGGTCCCGCAAGGCGCCGTGAAAGGCGACCACACCGCACCGACCCAGGCCCGTTCGGACCTCAACCTGCTGGCCCCGGAACTGACCGAAAAAGCCATGTGGGGCGCGAGCCCGTTCGACCAGATGCTGTGCCGCATCCAGTTCAAGGAACTGCGTTATGAAGGCCAGTACACCCCGCCGTCGGAACAGGGCAGCCTGATCTACCCGGGTAACGTCGGCGTGTTCAACTGGGGCGGCGTTTCGGTCGATCCGGTTCGCCAGATGCTGTTCACCAGCCCGAACTACATGGCTTTCGTTTCGAAAATGGTGCCACGCGAGCAAGTCGCCGCCGGCAGCAAACGCGAAAGCGAAACCGCTGGCGTGCAACCAAACACTGGCGCGCCATACGCCGTGATCATGCACCCGTTCATGTCGCCACTCGGCGTACCGTGCCAGGCCCCGGCCTGGGGCTACGTGGCCGGTATCGACCTGACCACCAGCAAAGTCGTGTGGAAACGCAAGAACGGCACCAGCCGCGACAGCTCGCCAATCCCGATCGGCTTCACCCTCGGCGTGCCGAGCATGGGCGGCTCGATGGTCACGGCTGGCGGCGTCGGCTTCCTCAGCGGCACCCTCGACCAGTACCTGCGTGCGTACGACGTGAACAGCGGTAAAGAGCTGTGGAAATCGCGTCTGCCGGCGGGTGGTCAAGCGACTCCGATGACCTACACCGGCAAGGACGGCAAGCAATACGTGCTGCTGGTTGTCGGCGGTCACGGCTCGCTGGGCACCAAGATGGGTGACTATGTGATTGCGTACAAACTGCCGGAATAAGTTTTAGCGGCGGTAAAAATGAAGGCGATGTCCCGCAAGGGGCATCGCCTTTTTTGTGCACGCCATTTCTGCATACACCTGAGGACCCTGTGGGAGCGAGCCTGCTCGCGAAGGCGTCAGCACATTCAACATCTACGGTGCCTGACACACCGCTTTCGCGAGCAGGCTCGCTCCCACAGGTTGAAAAGTGTTTATCTGTGGGAAATGTGTTCGTCCTACAGACGTTGAAAGTGGCGCGGAGTTTTCCGACAAGTCGCGTCGGTTGTGCCTCGGAAATCGGCTGGATAGGCTCTGGGGGTCGCTGCAAATTCAGCGATGGGGCGTCGCGGCCCGATAACTGATGCATAATCGCCAACCTGACGGCACCTCGGTGCTCGTTGTTTGTGTCATGGCGGCTGTGCGCGGGATACCGTCCTTGGAGGTATGCCGATTTCTCAGTTATCGGTCCGCGAACCCGCGTACAGCTGCCACCTCAGATTGCGTCGCGGCAATCGAAGGCAGCTCCACTTTCACCAACTGAGTATTCATCATGAAAAAGCCAACACCCAATCCCCCCGAAACCAATGACACCTCGCCCTACGAATCCCCCGATTCCAAGAAATTCCACGAAGCCGCCGAACGCGCCCTCGACCACTACCTCAAACCCAACGCCTTAACCCTGCGCTTCCACAAACCCAGCACCATGTTCCAGGTCGCGCCCGAACAGGACAGCGAAAGCCTGCTGGTCCACGCCTGCGAATCACTGGCACAGGCCAGCCTGATGACCAGCGACATCGCCGCTTATATCGACCTGCCGCAACGGCGCACGATTCTGGCCATTCAGCAGATCATCATGCTCGCCGAACTGGCCGTGAATCGCGTGCTGGATAATGTCGAGATAACAACGCAAAACTGATGGATGATGCGCTGTGCGCGTGTGGGTTCGTTCATAGGTTGCACAACCCGACACGCGCACGACCTCCTCGCCAAAGAGCGGAAGAGGCATTTACATCATTCGTTACGCAAATCAAAGTGCCCGAGAATATCTATGCTGCCGGCGTACGGATCGTTAACCACTACATGGAAAGACATCTTGTAGTGCTGAGCTGCCGTATCAAAATCGATAGTAAACGTACCGTCCTTGGCTGTAGCTTTTTCCAGGTCATGGCCTGATTGGGCGATATACAACATCTCATGGAACGTCGCTGGCTCGGTTGATGGATTGCGCCTCACATTAAAGTACAGAGTTCTGAAAACGTCGGGATCCAGGCCCGCCTCTGACCCCGAACAGTGATAATACTCGCCATCGAAATAGACATTAACCCTGGTCGGAGCGAAGTCAGGGCGCCCCTGAATCCTGGCAGTAAACGTGCCCGTCGTACTGGAAGTTACAACCTTCTCGATCGTCATACTCAGTTCCATTGAATTTCGAAGTTGAAGGACGATCGTCTCGGAAAATCGATAAATACGTAACTGTCAGACCTGACAGGTATCTAGATCAAATAGAGATAATGCAGCGAAGCTGCTATAGCCTCAGTGCCGAAGCCTCCGATATTTGATCAACATCGTGGCTCCTATATAACCCGCATCAAGAGACGTCATCGCGAACAAGTATAAAACCCTGTCAGATATGACAGGTCACCGTTTTTAATTTTCCTCTCAGACTTCCTTCTCCAACCAAATCAATAAAAGGAAGCTCCCCATGACCAATCCAAACGCATCCCCAGCCGTATGGGTAAACGGTATTCTTAACGTCGATGTCAAAGGCACCATTGGCGACACGCCAGTCAAGCTGACCAGCTTCCTGACGACCAGCCTTAGTACGTCTTTCAACCAACTCGGCGGTTACAATTTTTCTTTCGAAGATAACCACAGTTCATCGAGCCGACGATCACTCACCATCTCGCTTCGCAAGCTGCTGGATCCTTCAATCGCTGGCTACTTTGAATATGTCGTGACCGAACGAGGTCTTCAGCCTTATGACTATGAAGTGACATCCTCTTCCGGCATTGCTGTAAGTCAACTCAATAGCGGCCTGTACTTATACTCCCTCGACAACTTGCAAATTTCCGCCAAGGCAGTCCACGGTGATGAAACGCGTGAGCTCACCGGTAACGGATACTTTTTTCTCCAAGAGCTGACTTACCCTATCTAACAAGCAGGTCAGGACTTCAGTCATCGGGTTAATAGGGCGTCTACCTTTCCGTTACATGGAGGGAACTGACGGAGGACGCATGCCGACATGAATACCGAGTCGAACTCAGACTCTGAATCAGATCAAAAGCCCCTCACCCTAACCCTCTCCCGGAGGGAGAGGGGACTGATCGCGGTGTTTGGGAGAGGTACGCCAACGTGCGATACCGAGTCGAACTTAAATTCTGAAAAGCCCACAAATCGGCTCCCTCTCCTTGGGGAGAGGGCTGGGGTGAGGGGCGAATCCACCACAAATCCAAAGCCGACCAAGCTGTGCCCCTCACCACTCAACAGGATGAGCGTTAGCTCGGCTGCGGCTTTTGATCTGTAAGGCGACGTCGGAAGGCTGAGTGGAGGGATTGATCCGGGCGTGGGAGCGCAGCGACCGTTTGGCGCAGCCAAACACAGCGAGAGGAGGTGCAGCGAAGCAAACCGTAGGCGCTGCGCCCGGATCGATCCCGCAGCGAAGGAACCCCGAGCCCCAGCGAGCGGGCCGCACGTAGGAGCAAGCGTTTTTTGCTTACTTTTTTTGGCGTTTGAAAAAAAGTGAGTCGCCGTAAGGGCGAAACCCTAAGCCGCCGTTACCTAAACAACGGATATACACACCAAACACCCCCAACATGGTCGGCCCAAAGGCCGCCAAGTCAAAGCGTGAACCCTGTCAAAACCCTGAACACACAAGCAGAAACACCGCCCCCCCATTGAAACCACCCAAGCCCTGCCCCATCTAAGACCCATACCCCATTGCGCAGGTGCCCCATGAGCGACCAGCAAGAATTCCCGGAAAACCCCGACGACTACACCGAAGCCGAAAACATCGAACACACCTCCTCCGGCAAAGGCCTCGCCCTGCCAGGCCAAAACCTGCCGGACAAGGTCTACATCATCCCGATCCACAACCGCCCGTTCTTCCCGGCGCAAGTCCTGCCGGTCATCGTCAACGAAGAACCCTGGGCCGAAACCCTCGAACTGGTCAGCAAATCCGAACACCACTCCCTGGCCCTGTTCTTCATGGACACGCCCCAGGAAGACCCGCGCCACTTCGACACCGGCGCCCTGCCGCAGTACGGCACCCTGGTCAAAGTCCACCACGCCAGCCGTGAAAACGGCAAACTGCAATTCGTCGCCCAAGGCTTGAGCCGCGTACGCATCAAAACCTGGCTCAAACACCACCGCCCACCGTATCTGGTGGAGGTCGAATACCCGCACCAGCCCACCGAGCCGACCGACGAGGTTAAGGCCTACGGCATGGCGCTGATCAATGCGATCAAAGAACTGCTACCGCTCAACCCGCTGTACAGCGAAGAACTGAAAAACTACCTCAACCGCTTCAGCCCCAACGACCCGTCGCCGCTGACCGACTTCGCCGCCGCGCTGACCTCGGCCACCGGCCCCGAGCTGCAAGAAGTGCTCGACTGCGTGCCGATGCTCAAGCGCATGGAAAAAGTCCTGCCGATGCTGCGCAAGGAAGTCGAAGTCGCGCGTCTGCAAAAAGAGATCTCGGCGGAAGTTAACCGCAAGATCGGCGAGCATCAGCGCGAATTCTTCCTCAAGGAACAACTCAAGGTCATCCAGCAGGAACTCGGTCTGACCAAGGACGACCGTAGCGCCGACCTCGAACAGTTCGAGCAGCGTTTAGAGGGCAAAGTCCTGCCGGCGCAGGTGCAGAAGCGCCTCGAAGAGGAAATGAACAAACTGTCGATCCTCGAAACCGGTTCGCCGGAATACGCGGTCACCCGTAATTACCTCGACTGGGCGACGTCGGTACCGTGGGGCGTGTACGGCGAGGACAAACTCGACCTCAAGCACGCGCGCAAAATCCTCGACAAACACCACGCCGGCCTCGACGACATCAAGGATCGCATCCTCGAATTCCTCGCCGTCGGTGCTTATAAAGGCGAAATCAGCGGCTCCATCGTGCTGCTGGTCGGCCCGCCGGGTGTGGGTAAAACCAGCGTCGGCAAATCCATCGCCGAATCCCTCGGCCGGCCGTTCTACCGCTTCAGCCTCGGCGGTATGCGCGACGAAGCCGAGATCAAGGGCCATCGCCGCACCTACATCGGTGCGCAGCCGGGCAAACTGGTGCAGGCGTTGAAAGACGTCGAAGTGATGAACCCGGTGATCATGCTCGACGAGATCGACAAGATGGGCCAGAGCTACCAGGGCGACCCGGCCTCGGCACTGCTGGAAACTCTCGACCCGGAGCAGAACGTCGAATTCCTCGACCACTACCTCGACCTGCGCATGGACCTGTCGAAAGTCCTGTTCGTTTGCACCGCCAACACCCTCGATTCGATTCCCGGCCCACTGCTGGACCGCATGGAAGTGATTCGCCTGTCGGGCTACATCACCGAAGAAAAAGTCGCCATCGCCAAGCGTCACCTGTGGCCAAAACTGCTGGAAAAGGCCGGCGTGTCCAAGGGCAGTCTGAGCATCAGCGACACCGCGCTCAAAGCCTTGATCGACGGTTACGCCCGTGAAGCCGGGGTGCGCCAGCTCGAGAAACAAATGGGCAAACTGGTGCGCAAAGCGGTGATGAAGCTGATTGATGACCCGAAAGCGGTGATCAAGCTCGGGCCGAAAGACCTCGAAGCGTCACTCGGCCATCCGGTTTTCCGCAACGAACAAGTGCTGTCCGGTACTGGCGTTATCACCGGTCTGGCCTGGACCAGCATGGGCGGCGCGACTCTGCCGATCGAAGCGACGCGGATTCACACGCTCAACCGCGGCTTCAAACTCACCGGGCAACTCGGCGATGTGATGAAGGAGTCGGCGGAGATCGCCTATAGCTACGTCAGCTCGCACCTGAAACAGTTTGGCGGTGACGCTAAGTTCTTCGACGAAGCCTTCGTCCACCTGCACGTACCGGAAGGCGCCACACCAAAAGACGGCCCGAGCGCCGGCGTGACCATGGCCAGCGCCCTGCTCTCCCTCGCGCGCAATCAAGCGCCGAAAAAAGGCGTGGCGATGACCGGCGAACTGACGCTGACCGGGCATGTGCTGCCGATTGGCGGGGTGCGCGAGAAGGTGATTGCGGCGCGTCGGCAGAAGATTTTCGAGCTGATTTTGCCGGAGCCGAATCGGGGTAATTTTGAGGAGTTGCCGGATTATCTGAAGGAAGGGATTACTGTTCATTTCGCGAAGAAGTTTGCGGATGTGGCGAAGGTGCTCTTCTGACACGCAGCCCCCCTCACCCCAGCCCTCTCCCTGAGGGAGAGGGAGCCGACCGAGGGATATTGCAGAGCTACGCCGACCTGAAAGTACTTCGCTGAATCCATAATCGACTCGGTCTTTCAGGTCGATGTATGACACAACACACCTCGGTCAGTCCCCTCTCCCCCTGGGAGAGCGAGCCGACCAAGGGATATTTCAGAGCTACGCCGACCTGAAAGTACTTCGCTGAATCCATAATCGACTCGGTCTTTCAGGTCGATGTATGACACAACACACTTCGGTCAGTCCCCTCTCCCCTGGGAGAGGGAGCCGACCGAGGGATATTGCAGAGCTACGCCGACCTGAAAGTACTTCGCTGAATCCATAATCGACTCGGTCTTT